>NZ_WRXM01000004.1 GCF_010119205.1 Haloarcula limicola | reverse complement strand
GAGGTGAAGTCGCGCTTGTCGATGTGATAGCGGTCGTCAGCCGGTGTGAGCACTTCGCTCTCGTCGATCATGTCGACACCCGTGGCTTCGAGAATCTGGGCCTCCTTCGTGTGGCCGATGCGGGACTTGCCCATCACGGGGATCGACACCTCGTCGATGATCTGCTCGACTTCCGCGGGGTCGGCCATTCGGGCGACGCCCCCTCGTTTCCGGATGTCGGCCGGGACGGCCTCTAAGGACATCACCGCAACTGCGCCGACGTCCTCGGCGATGCGGGCCTGTTCGCGCGTGACGACGTCCATGATGACGCCGCCCTTCTGCATCTTCGCGAAGCCGCGCTTGACGAGATCCGTTCCGCGGCGCAGCTCCTCTAGATCGGTAGCTTCGGGCATTGTCAGCGGCTTGGAACTGGATTTACCTAACGGTTGTCCTTGGCCGGAACTGAGAGACGGGACCGGCGTGAACCGGAGCGAAGCGTGACGGACTGCGGCGAACGCGGCGTGGCTACCCCTGTAGTCTTTTATAACATGATGCGCATACTGTGCGCAATGGGCACGGGCACGAAGTGGTCGCCGGTGGAGCGCGAGGAGCGCGCGCGAGTTTTGCACGTCGACGACAACGCCGACTTCCTGGACGTGTCGTCGGCGATGTTGGCACGCCAGTCCGACGCCCTCGAGATCGACACGCTCAGCGATCCCACGCAGGTCACGGAGCGACTGGCGACCACCGAGGTCGACTGCGTCGTCTCGGACTACGACATGGAGCCGATCGACGGGCTCGAACTCCTCCGAACCGTTCGAGCGGACCGCCCCGACCTCCCCTTCGTCCTCTTCACCGGGAAGGGCAGCGAGGAGGTGGCGAGTGCGGCGATCTCCGCGGGCGTCACGGATTACGTCCAGAAGAGCGGCGACAGCGAGACCTTCGAGATGCTGACGAATCGCATCGAGAACGCCGTGGACCTCGCTCGGACGGAGCGGGAACTCGCGTACAAGAGCTCGCTGCTCGATACGATCTTCGGAACAGATACCCCACCACATGTACGTCAAGGACAGCGAGGGCCGCCACCTCCGGGTGAGTCACGCTCACATCGACGACCCGGACGCCGCCGTCGGGAAGACCGACCGGGAACTGTACCCGGCGACTCACGCCGACGAGACGTACGCCGACGACATGCAAGTTATCCGGGACGGCGACCCGATCATCCACAAGGAGGAACAGACCATCGAGGAGGTCGGCGAGACGTACAGCTTCGATCACCTCCTCGACAACTACGAACAGGACGTCGTCACCACCAAGCGGCGATACAACGAGTGGGCGCTCACCTCGAAGGTCCCGTGGCGCGACGAGAACGGCGACATCGTCGGTCTCATCGGCCTCACCTTCGACATCAGCGACCGGAAGCACTACGAGCAGTCCCTGGAGCGACACACGGAACGGCTCGAACAGTTCCTCGCCGAGGTCGCACACGACCTCCGGTCGCCGCTGCAGGTAGCCGACGCCAACACCGAGCTACTCCGGGAGACCATCGGTGAGAACGAGCGACTGGACGCGATCGAACGCAGCCACGACCGCATCGCGGGGCTGGCCGAGGAGTTGGGGAGTTTCGCCCGCCACGGCGACCTCGAACCGGACCCCGAAGCGGTCGACCTCACCGACGCTGTCAGGGACGTCTGGACCAGCCACGCCGTCGGCGAGGCGACGCTCTCGGTGGACGACCTCCCGACCGTCGAAGCGGACCCGACGGAACTGACTCGGCTGTTGGACAACCTCGTCGACAACGCGATCGACCACGCCGGGCCGGAGGTGGCGGTCACCGTCGGACCGCTCGCTGACCGGACGGGCATCTACGTGGCCGACGACGGCCCCGGCGTCCCGGCCGCGGAGCGCGAGACGGTGTTCGCCACCGGTTACACGACCGCTTCCGACGGGACCGGGCTCGGCCTCGCCATCGTCGAGACCATCGCCGACCGACACGACTGGTCGGTGACCGTCACCGAGAGCGAGAGCGGCGGCGCGCGCTTCGAGATCCGGTTCTGAGTTCCCGACCGCTAGCGTTTTGCCGCCGCCTCCCTACCGCCCGGTATGGCAACGGAGCAGGGCGTCGGCGGGCGCATCGAGGCAGTCGTCGCGCGGTTCTTCGGCGGGCCGCTCCCCGACAGCGAGGGCCTTCCGCGCTACGTGGCCCCGCTCCCGACGTGGCTCGAGAACGTCGGCCTCCGGTTGGCGTGGCCCGTCGCCCTCGTCAACCTCGTCGGGACGCTCTTCGGCTTCTGGTACTACGCGGGCCGCCCGCTGAACCTCGCGCCGCCGCTGGTCGAGGGGCAACTCGGCGCGGCCCCGCTACTGGCGTATCCGCTCATCCCCGACTCGCCCGCCGCGACGATGTTCATCGGCCTCTCGCTGGTCGCGTGGAAGCGCGGCTGGAACGCCGAGTGGCTCCACGCGCTGGCCTTCTTCGGCTGTATCAAGCTCGGCCTCTGGACGCCGTTCGTCCAGTTGGTCGTCAACGGCCCCGGCGGCATCGCGGCGTGGCTCTACTGGTTCCTGATTCTGAGCCATCTCGCGATGGCGCTGGAGGCGTTTCTCATCCATCGCTACGCGAGCTTTTCCGTGCCCGCGGTCGCCGTCGCCGTCTTCTGGTACGGCTTCAACGACGTGGTGGATTACTTCGTCGCGGTGCTGGGCGGCCCGCACCACACGATTCTCCGGGCCGAGGTCGTCACGGGAGGGCTGGACCACACGCTCCCCGCCCACGACCTCGCGGCCGGGTGGGCGGTCGTCCTGACGATCCTGGCGACGTTTCTGGCGCTCGCGACTCGCATCGAGAAACTGAAGCGGCGGCGGGCGACCGCGTAGTCGCGTCGGCCGCGTCGGTCGTCTCAGTCTCGTCGGCCTCGCTTCCCTCCGTCTGCCGTCAGATGGTGAACGAATCGTCGTCGTCGCGCTCCTCGAGGACCCACTCCAGTTCCTCGATGGCGCGTAGGATCGCCACCTCCGCTTCGTCCTCCAGTCCGGAGGTCGGCGGGTCGTGGCTGTCGTACTCGTCTTGCAGCGCCTCGATGCGGTCGCGTATCTCTGCCTCCGATTGCATGCGCGGAGATACCGCGCCCCCCACATTGATGCTACTGGTCCCGGCGACGGCGGCGGGGTTCCTCGAAACGCAGTCGCTCGCCCGGCTCTCCCGCCGCGTTACCGCACCACGACGACGGCGTTCTCCGTCTCGGTCATCTCGCCCTCGCCGGAGTAGGTGCGGGACTCCTCGACCTCGAACATCTCGGCGGCGAGTTCGAACTCGCCGCCCGACACGACGAGCGTCCCGTCCTCGATCTCGTAGTCGCCCTGCGCGATCGCGCCCTCGATGGCACCCACGTCGTTGCCGAACTGCGGGCCGACGACGGAGTAATCGAGGTCGATGTCGCTGATCTCGGTCGTGATGTCGGGGGCGTCGTCGAACGTCTCCAGGGTCTCGACGTGCATCGCCTCGGCGACCGCGTCGGCGAAGCCCTCGACGTGGCCGTACACCTCGACGTGTTCGAGGTCGGCGTTCAGCGGCAGGCCGTTCTCGGTCTTGTATCGGCGGAGCGCGGAGACGACCTCCATCGCCGTCTCGCCCGCCGCTAAGTCCGCCTCGTAGCCGCCCGCGACGGGCCAGTCGGTCGTGTGGACCGACCCGTCCTCATCCACCGGGTCGGCTGTGTCTGCCGACCCGCCGGCCCGATACATCCGGTCCCACAGCTCCTCCGTGATGTGGGGGAGGAACGGCGCGAACAGCTGGAGGAACGTGCGGTGGGCGGTCAACAGCGTGTACTCCGTCGAGGCGTCGCCGCCGTCGCTGAGCCGCTGTTTGGCGATTTCGAGGTAGTCATCGCAGAACGTGTTCCAGAAGAACGACCGCAGTTCGTTGCGGGCCTTCGAGAACGCGTAGTCCTCGAACTTCGCCGTGACGGAGTCGATGGTCGCGTCGAGTTCCGCGAGCATCCAGCGGTCGACCGCGGCCAGTTCGTCCTCGGGGACGTCCTCGACGGACGTCTCCGCCGGCGTCAGCTGGTCGACCAGCCGCGAGGCGTTCCAGAGCTTCTGGAGCAGGCGCTCGCCCGCCTCCAGATCGCCCTCCTTGTACGGGAAGTCGTCGCCGATGGAGGTCCCGGCGGCCCAGTAGCGGGCGGCGTCGACCGGGAAGTTCTCCAGGACTTCGCTCGGCGGGATGACGTTGCCCTTGGACTTGGACATCGCCTCGCGGTTCTCGTCTAGGACCATCCCGTTGACCATCACGCTCTCGAAGGGCACCTCGCCGGTGTGCTCGTAGCACTTCACGACGGTGTGGAACAGCCAGAACGAGATGATGTCGTGGCCCTGCGGCCGGAGGTCGAAGGGGTACAGCTCGTCCATCGCCATCTCGAAGGACTCGCTGCCGGCGTTCCAGTCCCACTCGGCGTTGATGAGCGGCGTGAGCGAGGAGGTCGCCCACGTGTCGAAGACGTCCTCCTCGGGCGTGAACGTGTCGTGACCGCAGTGGCTACACTCGCCGACCGGCGGATCGTCCGAGAGGGGGTCGACCGGTAGCTGCTCGCGGTCGGCGAAGGTGGGCTCGCCGCACTCGTCGCAGTACCACACCGGGATCGGGATGCCGGAGTCGCGCTGGCGGGAGATACACCAGTCCCACTCCAGCCCCTCGATCCAGTGCTGGTAGCGGCTGTACATCTTCTCGGGGAACCACTCCATGTCCCGGCCCGCCTGCAGGTACTCGTCTTTCTTATCGAGGAGCTTGATGTACCACTGCTCGGTGACGAGGTACTCGACCTCGACGCCGCAGCGCTCGTGGACCTGCACGGTGTGTTCGTGGTCGCGCGATTCGAGCAGGGAGCCCTCGACGTCTAAGTCCTCGATGATGGCCGCGCGGGCCTGCGTGGTGCTCATGCCCTCGTACTGCTCGGCGAGTTCGGTCATCGTCGCCGACTCGTCGATGGCCAGCCGTAGGTCGAGGTCGTGGGCCTGGTACCACTCGATGTCGTTCTGGTCGCCGAACGTACAGCACATGACGAGGCCGCTGCCGGTCTCCATGTCGACGCGCTCGTCGGCGATGATGGGCACTTCCTGCTCGAACAGCGGCACCTTCGCCGTGCCGCCGACGAGGTGCTGGTTCTCGTCGTCGTCGGGGTGGACGAAGACGGAGACGCACGCGGGGAGCAGTTCCGGGCGCGTCGTCGAGATGGTGAACGTCTCCTCGGCGTCGCCCTCGCCGGGGGCGTCCCCGTTGCCGTCCTCGACCAGCTCGAAGGCGATGTCGTTGAACTTCGTGTGCTTGTCCTCGTCCTCCTGTTCGACCTGCGAGATGGCGGTCTCGCAGTCGGGACACCAGATGGTCGGCGCGCGCTGGCGGTACTCCCGGCCCTGCTCGTAGAGATCGAGGAACGAGAGCTGGGAGATGCGCTGGACGCGCGGCTCGATGGTCTTGTAGGTGTTGTCCCAGTCGACGGAGATGGCCAGCGACTGGACGTCCTGCGTGAACTCGTCCTCGTACGTCGCGCAGACGTCGCGGCACTTCTCCTGGAACACCCGCCGCTCGAAGTCCTGATGACGGATGTCCAGTTCGCGCTCGGTCAGGCGCTCGGAGGCGATGCCGTTGTCGTCGTAGCCGAAGGGGAAGTACACCGTGTCGTCGGCCATCCGATGGTAGCGGGCGACGAAGTCCTGTAGCGTGAACTGATAGAGGTGGCCCATGTGGAGGTTCCCCGACACCGTCGGCGGCGGCGTGTCGATGGTGAAGCGGGTGTCGGCGTCCCCGTCGTAGGCGTAGGTGTCCTCGGTCACCCAGTGGTCCTGCCACTTGGGCTCGATCTCGCCGGGGTCGTACTCCCCGTCGAGACTCTCTCGCTGGTCTGCTGTCGATTCCTCGGTCGGTGGGTCCTGTGTGTCACTCATGTCGAATCTGTGAACTCGCAGTCGGTCGAAAACGGTGCGGGCGTCGAGAGGTGGAGTTAGTGGGGCGTGGAGACCCCTACTACGGGTACGAGAACGGAGCGGGAGGCTGCTCGACGCGCCATTACGTGTACGTGGGCGAAGCGGGGGATTAACGACTTCGGTTTTCTGGTGCTGGATTCGTCGATGAGAGAACTACGACGGTGACCGGCTCGAACAGCCAGAAAGCCCCGCTAGCGATAGTCGAGCCGCCTGTTATCGGAGAAAAAGAGAGGACCGCGAACAGCCAGAAAGCCCCCGAGCGCTCGATTGCCGGGACTCGCTGTGCGCGCTCGCTTCGCTCGCGTGCTTGCGTCGTCCGGGCTAATCGAGCGCTCGGCCCCTTTCAGTCCCACCTGTGTCGACTGATTGATCATCTACGAGGTGGGGCTTTCTGGCTCTGCCGACCCATAGTGTCATACAAATTATCAATGGCGTTTCAAAGCAGGTCGTGTTCGCGTTCGTCCGCCGAGTGCGAGCGGACCCACAGCTCGCCGATGCGCGAGAGGCGCGTTCGATACGACTTGCCGTGTTCCTCCTGTTCGATGTAGCCTTTCCCGCCGGGGCCGAGGCGGTCGACGTTGTAGATGACCTTCGAGCGGAACGAGTCGGTGTACTCCTCGCCGAGTTCGCGGGCCAGTTCCTGTGCGAGTTCCGAGACCGACTCGAACTCGCCGTGTTCGCCGAGGAGAAAGAGGATGACCTCCTCGAAGGGCTTGACGTTCGAGAAGGAGGCGACGGGGAGTTCGACGATGTGCGAGCCGTCGATCTCCTTCGCGCCGATGGTCGTCCCGCGCTCGTCGAACTCGTCTAGGAGGTCGAGGGCGGTCTCCAGTCGCTCGTCGACGTCGGCGGCCACGTCCTCGCCGTCCTTGAGGCTCTCTAAGAGGGCGACCTGTTTTCGCAGTTCCTCGGCCAGTTCCGTCTCCAGGTACTTCTCGGGGACCGTGTAGTAGGTGTGGATGCGGTCGCGCTCGCCCTCGCGCTCGACCATGATCGAGTGGGCGGCAGTGGCGAACGCGAAGGAGACCGTGCGGGGCATCGCGGAGACGTTGACCCACACCTCGTTGCCGGCGTCGAGCTCGTCGTTGATGAGCTCGAACGCCTGCTCGAACGCCTCGTCGTAGGCGTAGACGTCGTCGACGACGAAGCTCTCGGTTTCGGCCCCGAGCAGGTTCCGGTAGTCCTTCTCCAACTTCTCGGCGAGGTGACGCGAGTACTCGACGTTGGCCTCGGAGCCGACCGCCCCCTCCAGGAGGATGACGCGGTCCACGTCGAGCTGCTCGCGCACCAGCGGCGCGATGAGCCGGTCGTAGTCGAAGCCGACCGGGACGATGTGGGTCTGCATACGTACTACACCTCCCGGCGGCTATAAAAGCGAACAGACTCGGTACGCGAGTCGTCGTCAGTTACAGGTCTCGTGGACGATGTCGCCGCTCTCGTTCGGGCCGCGCGCCTCGCCGGTGACGATGTCGTTACCGCAGGCGGCACAGGTCAGCGTCCAGCCCCGCTCCTTCTTCGAGCCGGCGATCGACTCTTCGTCGCTGCTCGCGTCGCCTTCGTCGCTCTCGCTGATGGAGACGACCGTTTCCTCGTCCTCGCTCTCGCCGCCGGCGGTGTCTCGGCCCAGCACGTCGTTCACGCCGCAGTAGCCGCTGGTCGCGTTGAAGCCGAACACGAGCGCGCCGATCCCGGCGAGCAGTCCGCGCAGGCGCTTTCCGTTCCGGAGCGAGCGAACCGCCGCGACGGTCAGTACGACGGCCAGCGCTGCGCGTGCGAGTCGGTCGCGGCCACCAACGTTCTCGTTGAGGTCCATACCGAACCGTCGGACTGCACGTCCTTGTAGGTTCACCTATCCGGACGGCCTGCCGGAAACGGGCGGGGCGGCCGGCCGCCGAAAACCGGCCGAGAGACGGCCCCGCTCACTCGCCGTACGGGTCCTCGTACCCGTTGCGGATGAAGTACCGAACGAAGTTCCCGTAGGTGCGGTCGGCGGCGTTGTCCGCGACCTGTTCGTACTGGACGGTCCCCTCCTCGTCGACGACGTACGTCCCGGCGATGCCGGTCAGGCCGTGGCTCGTCTCCTCGGTCCCGCTGTACTGCTCGGCCACCTCGCCGTCGGGGTCGGCGAGCAGCTGGATGTCGAGGTCGTAACGGTCCCGCATCTCGGTCACCTTCGGGAGCGGTGAGGTCACGACCGGGAGGACGTCCACGTTGTCGTGGAACCAGAGGTCGTAGGACACTTCGCTGAACGTCTGGAGGTGCTCCGCGCAGAAACTGCACCAGTGGCCGCGGTTGACGAGGATCACGGCGGGGCCGTCTTCGAGGTGTTCGGAGAGCGAGACCGTCCCACCGGCGGTGCTTTCGAGCGAGAAGTCGGGTGCCGCTGACTGTTCTAAGCTCATACGGGGGCCGTTCGCCGCTCCGCGTCATAACGGGCCTCCGGTTGTGGCGATCGGACGCACAGTCGGTCGCTCTCTCGACGGTGAACCGAGCCGCCGTCTCAGTCGGCCTCGACGCCGTCGACCTGATAGGCCGCGCGGTTCTCCCCGGGGGCGGCGCTGGTCGCGAGCGAGACGGCGACGGTCAAGACGGCTCCCAGCAGAATGCCGATGATACCCGGCGTCCAGCCGAGATAGGCGGTCGGGAGCGAGACGGCGAGCCCCGCGAGGCCGGCGAGCGTCTCGACGACGGGAAAGACGTGCAGGACGTAGAACAGCTGGCTCCCCACGACGCCGGCGTACATCCCGTCGCGGGTGGTCCCGCGCCAGTAGAGCGCGAGCGCGACGGGCAGGGTGAGCTGGGCGAACCCGCTGAACGCGGTGTCGCCGATCTGGACGAGCGTGCCCGGCGAGTAAAGGCTGGCGACGAAGGAGAGCGCGGCGAAGGCGACGACGCCCGCGCGGGCGACGAGCGTCTCCCGGGCGTCGTCCGTCTCGCCGCTTCCGAACGCGCGCTTCAGCGGCCGGTAGACGTCGCGGGTGAGATACGACGACCCCGACAGCAGCATCGAGTCGCTGGAGGACATCATCGCCGCCATCGCGCCGGCGATGACCAGCGCGGCGAACCACGCCGGCGTATATTCGCCCAGCAGCGCGGGGACGACGTTGCCGCCCTCCGGCACCGTCACGCCGAGCCCGGCGGCCCACGACCCCAGCATGAACGCCGGGACGAACAGGAGGAGGACGAGAATCGGCCACAGGGCGAACGTCCGCTTGAACACCGTCTTCGACCCGGCGGCGAAGAAGCGCTGGTTTATCTGCGGGAACATCGTCACGCCGAAGGCGATGCTCACGGCCGTCGAGACGATATACTGCCGCGTGTAGAGGCCGCCGCCGAGCGCGAGGAACTCCGGGTCGCTCTCGGCGACTGCGGCGGTTGCCGCGCCAGCGCCGCCGACGGACGTGAGAATCCACGCGACGGCGGCCCACACGAGTGACAGCATGAACAGGCCCTGAATCGTGTCGGTCCAGGCGACGCCGCGCATCCCCGAGACGGCGACGTACAGGATCATGAACAGCGTGATGCCGCCCGCGCCGACCCAGAAGGGGATCTGCCCGTCCGTCAGGCCGACGATGGCCTGTCCGGCTCCCTTCTGCTGGAGCATCACGTACGGGAACAGCCAGACGAGGCTCACGCCGGCGACGAGGACGCGAAGTCGCGTCGAGCCGAAGCGGTCGCCCAGCATCTCCCCGAGCGTGACGTAGCCGTGGCGCTTGCCGACGAGCCACTGCTTGTAGCCCAACACGTACCAGAGGACGGCGAAGACGATGCCGTCCATCAGTCCCATCACCAGAATCCACTCAGGGCCGGCGCTGAAGGCGAGGTTCGGTCCGCCGAAGAACGTGAAGGCCGAAAGCAGGGTCGCGAAGGTCGTGAAGAGCAGGACGACGGTGCCCAGCGTGCGACTGGCGAGGTAGTAGTCCTCGGCGTTCCGCTCGGTCAGGCGGTAGGCGACGACGCCGACGGCCAGCGCGACGACCATGTACGCGCCGACGATGCCCAACTGGAGCGCAGTGTCGGCCATCTCAGCGCACCTCCTCGACGCCGAGACCCCAGTCGGTTCGGGCGAAGACGGCGAAGACGATACTCGCCAGCACCATCCAGCCGACGTGCCACCAGAGCCACACCGGCAGGCCGAACGCGACGCTCGCGTTTCGCCAGAGGAACCACGGGACGGCAAGCGCCATCAGCACGAGCGCGACGGCGGCCCAGCCGGCGGTTCGAGCGGACGTCATGATTGGGTTTCGTATCCGCTGGCGATACTAATAGGTTTCGAACCTTCACACGGCGGATGTGAAGAAAATTCCTTTTCAGTAGACGCGCGTTCCGGGCTCGACGTCGCGTTCGGTCGTCAGGTGGACGACGCCGTCCTCGCCGTCGACGCCCGTGACCAGACACTCGCTCTCGAACCCGGCGACGGTGACCGTCCCCAGGTTCACGACGGCGACGACCTGCGCCCCCAGTAAGTCCTCGGGGTCGTAGACGTCGGTGAGCCTGGCCGCAGACTGCAACGTCTCCTCGCCGAAGTCCACGTCGAGTTTGTACACGTCCTTTCGCGCTTCGGGGAACGGTTCGACGTCGACGACCTCGCCGACGCGCATCTCGACGTCTTCGAGGAACCGCGTCGGATCGATCTCGGCTTCGGTGAACGTCATGGGTGCTTCTTGTGCACGGTTATTTATCAATCGCGGCCACAGGACCCGGCATGCGCACGGCAATCCAACTGTGGACGCTTCGGAACGTCGACGCACCTCTCTCCGCTCTCTTCCACCGTCTCGCGACCGCCGGGTACGAGGGCGTCGAGTTCGCCGGGCTCGGCGACTCGTCCGAGCGAACGCAGTTGCTCGACGCCGCCGGCCTGTTGCCCGTCGGCGTCCACGTCGACGCCGACGAACTCCGGGCGGACCCGGCGGCTATCAACGGCGATCTGGAGACGCTGGACGCCCCTTACGCCGTCGTTCCCTACCTCGACGACGACCACTTCGCCGACGCGGCGGCCGTCGACGAGACGGCGGCGACGCTCGACCGCATCGCCCGCGACCTCGACCGCCCGCTCCTCTATCACAACCACGTCCACGAGTTCGTCCCGGTCGGCGACGAGACGGCGTTCGACCGGCTCATCGAGCGGACGACGGTGGGTTTCGAACTCGACGCCGGGTGGGCGCAGGCCGCCGGACGAGACCCGGTCTCTCTCCTCCGGAAACTCGACGGACGCGCCCCGGTCGTCCACCTGAAAGACGTCACCGTCGACGGCGACCCCACCGACCTCGGCGAGGGCGTCGTGGACCTCCCGGCCGTCGTGGCCGCCGCCCGCGAGGCCGGGACGGACTGGCTCGTCTTCGAGTACGACGATCCGGACGACCCGCTCGCCGCGATGGAACGGGGCATCGAGGCGATGGACCGGTTACTGGCCGAGGCGTGAAGCGACGGCGACGCGGGCGCTGTCGGGTGGTAGACAGTCACGGACGCGGCGGCGACGCCAAGCTTATTTAGAGCGGCGTCGCGTACCCCGGCGTAGTGACAGCAGTCCGTCGCGTGGGCGAGCGACGGACAGGAACGGAGCTATGCACGATACAGCGAAATATCTCATTCACGCGGACATCACCGCCGCCGGGGTCGTCGAGCGGAGCGACGTCGTCGGCGCGGTGTTCGGGCAGACCGAGGGGTTACTGGGCGAGGAGATGGACTTGCGGGACCTACAGGAGTCGAAGAAGGTCGGACGGATCGACGTCGAGATCCGGTCCGAGGGCGGGCAGTCGTTCGGCCAGATAACGGTCGCCAGCGGGCTCGACCGGGTCGAGACCGCCATCCTCGCCGCGGCGCTCGAAACCATCGAACAGGTCGGTCCCTGCAGGGCGCAGATAGAGGTCTCGGACATCGAGGACGTCCGGAGCGCCAAGCGGCGCGAAGTGGTCGACCGGGCGACGGAGCTACTGGCCTCCTTCGAGGCGGACTCCATCCAGACTGAGGACATCGTCGAGACGGTGCGCCAGCGCGCCCGCGTCGACGACATCACGGAGTACGAGGGGCTGCCCGCCGGCCCGCGGGTGGCCGACTCCGACGCCATCGTCGTCGTCGAGGGGCGGGCCGACGTGCTCCAACTGCTGAAGTACGGCGTCAAGAACGCCATCGCCGTCGAGGGCACCGACGTCCCCGAAGCGGTCGCGGACCTGACGACCCGTCGGACCGTCACCGCCTTCCTCGACGGCGACCGCGGCGGCGACCTCATCCTCAAGGAGCTGGCACAGGTCGGTGATGTGGACTACGTCGCCATCGCCCCGCGCGGCCGCTCCGTCGAGGAACTCTCCCGCAGCGAGGCGATGAAATCGCTCCGCGATAAGGTCCCATACGACGCCGTCGCCGACGCCGACTCCCCCGCCGCTGCGATCGAGGAGAACGAAGCACGCGACGACGCGACCGCCGTCGACAGCGACCGAGGGCCGGTCACGGACGAAGACGGTGGCGAAGCCGCGGCCGTCGCCGGCGTCGACGGGGGAACGGCGGCGAGCGAGGCCGACTCGACGGAAACGGCGTCGACCGCCGGACCGAGCGGCGACGGCGACGCGACGACCGACGCGACGGCGGCCGACGAGGCGGACCGCGAGCGCCCGACGCTCTCGGACCACGTCGACGCCGTCATCCGCGCCGACAGCGGGACCGTCCGGCTACTCGATGACGACCTGCGGGTCCTCGCGGAGGGGGACGCAGACGAGGTGGTCTCGATGGTGGGCGACTGCGACGAGACGCCCCGAACCGTCGTCGTCGACGCCGACTGTTCGCAGAAGATTCTCGATGTCGCCGCCCAGCGCGGCGTCGGCACGGTCGTCGCCACCGGCGACGGCGAGTACGTCAAGCAACCGACGAGCGTGCAGGTCAGGACCGTCTCCTAGAGGTCACGCGACAGCAGGACGCCGTCGCCGTCCTCGTAGTGGTCGTCGATCCGCTCGACCATCTCGAAGTCGAACGTATCGTAGAACGAGCGCGCCCGCTCGTCGTCCTCGCGGGCGGTGAGTCGAACCGTCTCGAACCCATCGTTTCGGAGGCGGACGAGCAGCGCTCGCATCAGCCGAGTTCCGTAGCCTCGGCCCTGCATTCCCGGCGCGACGGCGAACTCCGCGACGTAGGCGACCGGCGAGTCCGGGACGACCAGCGCGTACGCGATCGGGCCGTTCTCGTCGAGGACGACCACGATCGGCGGGCCGGTGATGGCGACGTCCAACAGCCCCGGCCACGGCTCGTCGAGGGCGGCCGTCTGAATGGCGCTGAGTCGGTCGCTGTCCTCCGAACGCGCCTCGCGGATCATACGAGCCCGACCGCGAGCGCGACGCCGCTGCCAGCCAGCGCCGCCGCGAGCGTCGCCAGCATGTTGACGCCCTGATTGCCGACGACGGTTCCCTCGACGGTCGCGCCCAGCAGGCTGTCGACGGTCATCCCGACGAGCCCGCAGCCGACGACGACGACGGCCCCGACCGGGCCGACCGTTTCCAGCGTCGCGGCGGCGATCCCGGCGATGATGGCCGCGCCGGCCAACCCGGCGACGACTCCCTGCCATGTGACGCCGCCGTCGGTGCCGGGCTCGACCCGCCGGAGAGTGGTGATGAGCCGCGGGTTGTCGTAGAGGCCGCCGAACTCGCTGGAGAAGGTGTCGGTCATCGCCGCGGCCACCGCCCCGGCGAAGGCATAGAGGAACAGCCCCGGTTCGACGGCGATGTGGCTCGGACTGGCGACCCACGCGATGACCGCTACCAGCGCGACGATGGAGTTGGCGAGGACGTTCCCGCTCCCCCGCGCGCCCTCGTCCTCCTGTGCGATGCCGCGCTCCAGTTTCTCGTCGTAGCGGAACTTCGACGAGAGGCCGCCCAGCCCGAAGAACGTGATGAGCATGGCGAACCAGCCGTACCCGCCGAGCACGATTGTCAGCAGCGAGAGGAGGACGCCGGTGAGCATCCCCGGGAGCGAGGCGGTGTCGAGCGCGTAGGCGACGTAGCCGAGGACCGCCGAGACGCCGAGCGCGATGAAGACCCGCTGGGTGCCGACGGTCGGATCGAGTTCGAAGAAGAGCCACAACAGTAAGCCGACCGACAGCATCACCAGCGGGTCGTCGCGCTCGAACAGCACCGACCGGAGCAGCGCCGCGACGAGCGCGCCGGTCCCGGCGAGGAACAGCGCTTCGGCCGAGTCGATGGCGACGCCCTGAATCCGGGCGGCCACCAGCTGCGCGACGACGCCGGCGGCGAACCCGACGACGACGAACCCGGCGGCGGCGACCACCTCGTCGCTGTGGACACGGTGGGCGAGTCGCTGCCCGAGGTTGCCGTAGGAGACGAGGACGACCGTCGCGACGAACACCCGCACCGGGAGCCCGAACTGCACCGCGAGCAGGGCCAGCCCGGCCGCGGCCAGCGCGAACGCCGCCAGCCCGTAGAGCTTCCCGTCCTCGTAATCGCCGGGGCGGGCGAACAGTTCGAACAGCGCGGTCCCTTGGCCAACGGCGGTCATGGCGAGCAACGCGACCAGCGCGAACGGGCCGGTCGCGGCGACAGTCGCGAGCGCGGGCGAATCCAGGCCGGTGGCGACCGGGACGGCGAACGCGAGGGTCCCGACCGCGGCGAACGCGCCGGCACGCCGGACTGTCGAAGGCACGTCCCACCGGTATCCCCGAGAGCCACTTACCCTTTCCGAACTGACCGGGTCGCCGTCGGGCGCTCCGTTCGGGGATTCGGCGTCGTTGGTCCGCGTACCGTGGCTTTTAGGCGAACGCTCGATATACTCCCTCTCGTGGGTCTCTACGACCGCTATCTCGCCGCCCGCCTCCGCCGGAGCGACGCCACCTTACCGGAGACCGTCGCGCTCGTCATCACCGAACGGGACCTGCTGACCGACGGCGCGTACGCCACCCTAGAGCAGTTCTTCGAGTGGGCGGTCCAGTACGGAGCCGAGACCGTCGTCGTCTACGTCAGCGTCTTGGACGAGGAAGCCGTCCCGACGCTGCGCCGGGAACTCGCGGACCTCCGCACGCCTGAACCCGTCGCCGTCCGCGGCCCTGACGACGCGGCGGCCGTCGACGCGCCGATACAGATCTCCATCGGACTGGGCGGCCAATCCGAGTTCGCCACCGCCGTCCGGAAACTCGCCGAGGACGTCGATAGCGGTGACCTCTCCCCCGAGGAGATCGACGAGGCCGCCGTCGAAGAACACCTCGTCTTCCCGACGGTCCCGGACCTCGTCATCAAGACCGGGGCCGAGCGCCTCTCCGATTTCATGATCTGGCAGTCGGTCTACTCCGAACTGTACTTCACCGACGTGAACTGGCGGAACTTCCGCCAGCGAGACTACCTGCGGGCGCTGCGGGACTATCAGGAACGGCAGCGGCGGTTCGGCCGATAGGCCGAATCATGTCGGGCTTCGCTCGACAGCGGTTCGAACGGGAAGCGAACGGCCGACTATGGTTTGATTACCCCGTAGCGAGTATCGATGGTGTGACCGTTATCGCGGAGTTCACTATCGATTCGGACGAGTTCATCCTCGGACAGGTACTCGCTCGGAGCCCGAACACACACGTAGAGATGGAGCGAGTAGTACCGGCTTCCGGAAAGGTGATGCCCTACGTCTGGGTCCACGGCGGCGGGTTCGAGGAGTTCGAACAGTCCGTCCGGTCGAGTAAGTACGTCGAGCACCTCCATGCCCTCGACACTGTCGGCGAAAGCGCCCTCTATCGGGTGGAGTGGACCGACGACATCGAGAGCCTCGTCTACGGGATGGCGGAGACCGACGCGACGATCCTCGAAGCGCGTGGGAACGAAAAGTGGTTCTTCCGAATTCGATTCGACTCTCATCAGGGTCTGACCGATTTCCACAACTTCTGCATGGAACACAACATCGTATTCCGCCTCGAACGCGTGTACACGTTAGCCGAGGAACACGGCGACGGCCACAAGTTCGACCTGACGGATGCGCAACGCCGGGCGCTCCTGCTCGCCGTCAGAGGCGGGTACTTCGAGGTGCCGCGCGGGACGACGCTCGGCGAGCTCGGGGGCGAGATCGGTATCTCCGAACAGTCCGTCTCGGAAAACATCCGACGGGGAACGAACAAGATACTCACGTCGGTCCTGTTCGATTCTTGATGGTCTGTCGAGCGTGATCGATAACTCGATCATTACTTAAGTGGCTGAAATATCAGGTACAGGACCCTTACTACCGTGTGTCGAAGGTATCGATAGATGTCCGAGATAGAGTCTATCGACTGGGATGGGGTATTCAGGTCGCTGGCGAACTCGAAGCGCCGCGAGATACTGAATTTCGTCACTCGCGAGCAGGGGGCGACGACCGATATCGACATCGCTAGACATCTGGCGAACGACGCCCGCGACGAAACGGTGGAGCGGACTCGAATCTACCTGCATCACCTCCACCTCCCGAAACTCGATGAGTCCGGCCTCGTCGTCTGGAACCGCGATCGGGGGACGGTCGAGGAGACGGCGCTCACGTATCAACTCCCGCACGGTGCCCTCGTGTCTGCTCCCGGGACTGCCTCTCGTCGTGCCGAGAACCAGCAAGCGAACGACTGAGCGCAGCAGATGTCCAAGAAACAAGACAAAATAACGGAGCGAGTGTCGCTATCCGGTTCCGATAGAACCGTCGTCGTGGGGATAGTCGAAAGCGTCGCCGCCGTAACTGGCCGCGATCCCCTAGACCTCCCGCCGATCGTCGAAGTGATCGACTGCGACGCCCTCGAAACGCTCTTCTTCGAACCGGACCCCAGTTTGTTCGTCTCCTTCGAGTACGCCGGAGCGAGCGTCGAACTCCGGCGCGGAGGGGACTTGGTCGTTTCGCTGATAGATGCCTGAGAGCGGATTTGGTAGTCTCTACCCACAGAGAAGCGGGAAGTTGCGAGTTTCGGCTAAAGTCGAGAAACCGTAGCGGAGGAGAGTACGCTAGAGCGACTCTTCGTCTTGGTCGTCATCCCCTGCCGATTCGTCGGAGCGGTCGGAGTAGTTCTCGCGGCCGACGTGGTCGGCGTCGAGGTAGTTCATCATCGTGGTGTGGAGCTCCTCGGCGGACTCGAACTCCTCCGTCTCGCTGCGCTCGACGATCTCCTCGACGGTATCGTTGTCCCCGCCCTGGGATTCGATCTCGCGGTCACCGACCGTCTCGACGACGGTCTCCTTCTCGGCCGGGAAGTCCAGTTCCTCCTCGAACAGCTCTTGGGCTTCGGACTCTTCGATAGCCATGACAATCTCCCGTTCACTCCCGCTCCTCATACGCCCTGGGCCTGCATAAGCAGGGGTTCAGTCCGCCGTATCGTATTCCTCGACGGTTTCGCGCTCGCCACTCGGGAGAGCGTCGCGGAACCGACCGAGGACCCGTTTGGCCTGCGGGACCTCGGCGTCTTCGAGGGCGCGAACGAGCGTGAGGGCGCGCCGGGCGCGGGTGGTTCGCCAGGACTCCTCGCGGTTCTGGTAGGTCCGGATGGCCCGTAGGAAGTCGATCTTGCGGAACTCCGGCCAGTAGGGCGCACAGAAGAACGTCGCGGCCTCGTTGCCGTTGGCGTGCCACGGGAGGAAGTTGGAGGTCCGCTCGTCGCCGCCGGTGCGGATGATGAGGTCCACGTCGCGGGTCGGCCCCTCGTAGAGGCAGTCCTCGATCGCCTCGACGGAGACGTCCTCGGGGGCCAGCTCGCCCGACTCGACCGAGCGGGCGACGCTGCGGGCCGCGCCGAGCAGTTCCGCGCGGCCGCCGTAGGCCAGCGCGACGTTGAGATTCAGGCGGTCGTACTGGCCGGTCCGGGTCTCGGCGTAGTCGATGGCGTCTCGGACCCGCTCGGGGAGCAGCTCCGTCTCGCCGATGGCGCGGATGCAGACCTCGGCGTCGTGGACGCGGTCGGCGTCGGCGAACGTCCGGAGCTTCTCCTCGACGAGGTCGAAGATGTACTCGCGCTGGTCCTCGGGCCGGTCGAAGTTCTCCGTCGAGAAGGTGTAGAGCGTCACTTCGCGGATGCCGAGTTCGTCGCACCAGTTCAGCAGTTCCTCGGTCGTCTCCGCGCCCGCGCTGTGTCCCTGCCTCGTCTCGACGCCCCGCTTGCGGGCGTATCGTCGGTTGCCGTCCTGAATGACGGCGACGTGACTGGGCGCGCCCGAGAACTCCCGGTGGAGTAAGCGTTCGTACGCGGCGTAGCCGAGACGACGGACCCGTTCTCGCATCACCAGTAGCATATCAACGAACCGATAAGGCGTTTGTGGCTCCGACCGCCCGTGCCAACCGGCCGCATGGTTTTAATAGTTCGGGCGCGTACCCCCGTCTGCAATGGCGACCGGTACGGTAGACTTCTTCAACGACACGGGCGGTTACGGCTTCATCGAGACGGACGACGCGGACGAGGACGTGTTCTTCCACATGGAGGACGTCGGCGGCCCGGACTTAGAGGAGGGACAGGAAGTCGAATTCGACATCGAACAGGCGGACAAAGGCCCGCGGGCGACGAACCTGAAACGGCTGTAAGCGAGCGCGCTCGCTTCTGAGGAGGCGTCGCGGCAGCGAGAGCGGCTGCCACCACAATTTGATTCCGAAGTGCATTAGGGACTCGCCGGCGAGGGTCCCGTATGAGCGACGCCGACGCACTCGACGACGACCTCTACCGCCGGACCAAGCAGCTGCTGGAGCCCGGCGAGATCCAGCTCAACGGGGCCGTCGTCCACACGGAGTACGACGGGGACGACGAGATAGAGATGATGCAGGCCACCATCGACGTCGGCGACGCCATCGCCGAGGGGTACGGGATGGACCCCGAGGACACGTTCGTCTACTCGGGCAGCGACGACCCGGAGTTCGCCTCGAACCAGCATCAGGGGCTCACGCTCGACGGCGAGGAGTTCGTCTGGGAGTGTCAGCAACTGCTCCGAGAGGGGTCGTTCGATCTCGTCTTCTACTACGAGGCCAGCGCCGACCACGAGGCTATCCTCGACGACATCGAAGAACGGGGCTTCGACGTGACCGGCGTTCGCGGGGATTGAGTCGGCGCGAGTACGGCGACTGAGTCGGCGCGGGTACGGCGATTGAATCGGGTTTTTCAGTTCGGCAGCCGCTCCTGACAGTTGTGACAGTACGCGTAGTCCGGCCCGTTGGCGGATCCGCAGAAGGTACACGTCGTCGCCTCGACGCCCGCTCGCTCGAAGTAGGCGTTTAGCTGGCCCGTGTCGCGCCCGTTCCGCCGACCGCTGAACTGCGCGACGAGCGTGTCGTTCGCGGCGTAGTCCATGATGCGGAACATGACGACGAAGGAGAGGGGGACACCCACCAGTACGAACAGGAAGACCAGCAACCGCACGGCCAGTTCGGCGGTGGATATCGTCACACGGTAACTAGGGACTCGGAGAGCTAAAGCGCTCCGGAGCGCTCGCTGTGAGACGGTCTCCCGAAATGTTGTGACTCCCGCGCCGCTTTTATCCGCAGGCGTCTGAGCGTTGGTATGAGCGAAGATCTGGGGACCGTCGACCGAGCCATCTTGAACGCGTTTCAGGGGGGGTTTCCGGTCGTCGAACGGCCGTTCGAGCCGGCGGCGGCGACGCTTTCGGACCACGGAATCGACGTGAGCGCCGACGAACTCCTCGACCGCGTCCGCCGACTGGACGACGAGGGGGCCCTCACGCGCTTCGGCGCGCTCATCGACGCCGAGGAGATCGGCGGAACGGCGACGCTCGTGGCGACGCACGCGCCCGAGGACGACTACGACGCCCACGTCGAGTTAGTCAACGCCCACCCGGAGGTCGCCCACAACTACGAGCGCGAACACCCGTATCTCAACATGTGGTTCGTCCTCTCCGTGGTCGACGAGGATCGCGTCGAGGAGGTCCTGGCCGAGATCGAAGACGAGACCGGCGAGCCGACGTTCAATCTGCCCAAGCAGCAGGAGTTCCACGTCGGCGCGAAGTTCCCGGTCGAGGGACCGCAGACGCAGGCGGTGGACTGCTCGGGGGCCGGTCCCGACGTGACGCCGACCGACCGGCAGTCGCTGACGCCCGAGGAACTGGACCTCGTCCTGGAGATTCAGGGCGGCCTCCCCGTCACCGAGACGCCGTACGCGGACGTGGCCGACGCCATCGGCGCGGAGACGGAGTGGGTCGTCGAGACGATCAAGCGATTCGATCTTGAGGGGAAGGTGCGCCGGGTCGGCCTCATTCCGAACCACTACGCGCTGGGCTACTCGGAGAACGGGATGACCGTCTGGGACGTGCCCGACGACGTGGTCGACGAGGTCGGCCCCGCCATCGCCGAGTTCGACTTCGTGACCCACTGCTACGAGCGGCCGCGTCACGAGGGCGTCTGGCCGTACAACTTCTTCGCCATGACCCACGGCCGGAGCGAGGCCGAGAGCGAAGAACGCATTCAACAGGTCCGCGACCGGATGGCCGAACACTGGGACGTCTCGGCGGACGACTGGGACACGCTGTTCTCGACGCGCATCCTGAAGAAGACCGGCATCCGACTGGACGACCGCGCGGCGGCCAACGTCGAGTCGGCCTGAGAGACCACAGCTACCGATGATTCCGTTACTGCACGACTTCACGGGCGAGACGGTGCTGGTCTTCGGCGGCGGTCCCGTCGGCGCGCGGAAGGCCCGCCGGTTCGCCGCCGAGGCCGAAGTCGTCGTCGTCAGCCCCGACTTCGCCGACCGTGAGTTCGGCGGGGCCGAGCGAGTGCGCGCGGCCCCCGACATCGACGCGGTCCGCGAGTGGGTCGACCGAGCGGACCCGGCGCTCGTCGTCGCCGCGACGGACGACGCCGCCCTCAACGACGCCGCGGAAGCGGCCGCCCGAGACCGGGGCGCGCTCGTCAACCGCGCCGACGACCACGGCGAGCAGTCGGTCGGCAACGTCGTCGTCCCGGCGACCGTCCGCGACGACCCGGTGACGATTGCCGTCGCCACCGGCGGGCGCTCGCCCGCGCTGTCGAAGCACCTCCGCGAGCGCTTCGAGGCGGAGTTTTCCGGCGCTGGCGAGATGGCCGAACTGACCGGCGACATCCGAGAGGAACTGAAAGCGGCGGACGTCCCACCGACCGAACGCCGGAACGCTGTTCGCGCCGTCGTCAGGAACGACGATGTTTGGAAGGCTTTAGATAGTGGCAGGTCCAAGGCACGACAGGTAGCCACAGACGTGATCGGGGATATCTCGGGTGATTCGTCGTGAGAGAGCAGACGGGTGTCATCGTCGGCGTCCGCGTCACCCACGAGGACGCGACGGTCGACCAGTTGGAGGCCGCCGCCGCGGACAGCCAGCGCCACGCCGTCGAGTCGCTGCTCTCCCGTCGGTTCATCGAGGAGGCGTTCGTCCTCCAGACGTGTAACCGGACCGAGTCGTACGTCGTCGCTCCGGACCACGAGACCGGGCTGTCGGCGCTCTCCCCCGTCGTGGCGGACGTCCCGGAGGACGTCGTCCTCGAAATGGACCACGAAGAGAGCCTGCGCCACCTCCTGCGGGTCGGCGCGGGGCTCGAATCCATCGTCCTCGGCGAGGACCAGATCCTCGGCCAGCTGCGCGACGCCTACGAGGACGCCCGTGGCGTCGGCGGCATCGGCACGCTGCTCGAAGACGGCGTGACGAAGGCCATGCGCGTCGGCGAGCGCGCCCGCAACGAGACGGCCATCAACGAGGGGGTCGTCTCGCTGGCCTCCGCGGCCGTCCGACTGGTGAACAGGGAGTGCGCGCTCGCCGGCGAGACGGCGCTCGTCGTCGGTGCCGGCGAGATGGGACAGCTCGCCGCGAGAGCGCTCGCCGAGCGCGTCGACCGGGTTCTCGTCGCCAATCGGACGGTGCCGCACGCCGAACACGTCGCGGAGACGATCGACGTCGACGCGAGCGCCGTCGCGCTGAACGCCGTCGAGGCCGCCGTCGAATCGGCCCGGATCGTCGTCTCGGCGACGGGGAGCAACGACCACGTCTTCGACGCCGACACCTTCGCGGAGTCGGGCGAGACGTACGTCGTCGACATCGCCCAGCCCCGCGACGTCTCCGCAGACGCCGCCGAGGTCCCCGGCGTCAGCGTCTACGACCTCGACGCGCTGGAGTCGGTCACCGAGGAGACGCGCGCCCAGCGGAAGCGGGCCGCCGAGGAGGTCGAGGAGATCGTCGACGAGGAGTTCGACCGCCTGCTGGCCCAGTACAAGCGAAAGCGGGCCGACCGCGTCATCTCCGCGATGTACGAGAGCGCGGAGCAGGTCAAGGCCGCAGAGCTCAACCGAGCGATGGCCAGCGAGGAGTTCGACGAGGCCCAGCGCGATGTGATGGAGTCGATGGCCGACGCCATCGTCTCGCAGCTGCTCGCGGCCCCGACCCGGAGCCTGCGCGACGCCGCCGAGGACGACGACTGGTCGACCATCCAGACCGCACTGGAGCTGTTCGACCCCGACTTCGGTCCCGATTCCAACGACCCGCCGGCCTTCGTCGAGGACATGGCCGTCGAGGACATCCCCGAGGGGATGCGCGAGGAGATCCCGGCGTCGGTCCTCGACCAGTTGGCCGACGACTGAATGGTCTCGATCGTCCCGTTCCTCGTCGGCGTCGGCTTCGTCGCGGCGGCCGTCGGCGGACTCCTCGAGGTGACGAACTACACCGAGCGGCAGCGCAGCGACGAGCGCCGACTGGTGCAGGCGTTCACGTACGGCTGTCTCTTCCTGCTCGCGTTGGGGCTGGCGGCGGTGTGGTTCGGCCTCCGGAACGCCGACCTGCCGGTGTGGTTGGTCGGGGGCATCGCCGTCACCGTCCTCGCCGTCGTCCTCGTCCAGCGGCGGCTTCGAAGCCGACTGGGGCTTGACGACTGAGACGGCCGACCCGGGCCGACCCAACTGATTTGAGTCTGGCAGGCCACCGGTCGAGTATGGCAGACCTGCTATCCGACGAGGAGATAGCCGAGCGCATCCCCGACGGCTGGGAGCGAGAGGACGACGAGATCGTCCGGACGTTCGAGTTCGACGAGTACCTCGACGCCTCCGGGTTCCTGAGCGCGGCCGCGGGCGTCGCCGAGGACGCCTTCCACCACCCGGAGATGACGATCACTTGGGGCGAAGTCGAGGTGCGCCTGACGACCCACGACGCGGGCGGGATCACGGAGAACGACACGGACATGGCCGAGCGGTTAAACGGCATCTACGAGTGATGCGGATTGTTGTAGACTATTTCTGGATAGCGCCGACCCCGAGGTCGACGCGTACCGGTAAATCGCTACAACAAACCGTATAAGCCGATGATGGAAGACGGGACCGACCCGAAGGCCGCGCCGGCCCGATACGTCTTCCGCGTGACCTTCCGACTCGACCCGAAGCAGGGAGTGACTACCGAGCCGGACCGCTTCGAAACGGTCCTGTACCGGGCGGCCGACCCGCCGGGCGAAGACGGGTGGCTGTTCTTCCGCGACAACTGCTGGCGGGGCAACGTTGCCGACGAGAGACACGTTCGGCAGTTGGCGGAAGACGCGCTGGGAGTCCCCGTCGAGTCGGTCTCGTTCAGCGAACTCCAGACGAGCGAGGCGTACTTAGACGACCTCAAGGAAGCTATCGCGGCCGATCTCGGCGTGTTCAACGCCGACGACGTGACCGAGGTGCTCTCGAAGTACCTCGGTAGCTCTATCCGCGTCGAGTGATCCGCGGTACCACGACCCACGCATTGTTATACGCTTGTTAAACAGGTTTTAGGGCCAACAAGACTATACAGGAATCTCCCCTATACCTGTAATCCCATGGCACACGACTATGACTTCTGGCTGTTCGACCTCGACGGGACGCTCATCGACGTCGACCCCGGGTATCCGCCAGCAGTCATAGCCCGCGTGGGCGAGCGACTCGGCCACGGGTTCAGCGACGAGGAGGCGACCCGCCTCTGGTACGGGCAGGGCGACGCCCGCGAGGACCTCCTCGCCGAACGCGACATCAGTCCCGAACAGTTCTGGAGCGCCTTCCACGAGGAGGAAGATCCGCGCGAACGGGCCGAAGCGACGTACCTCTACGACGACGCCGAGCGGTTCCTCGCCGACCGGGCGGAACCCGTCGGTCTGGTCACTCACTGTCAGGAGTACCTCACCGACCCGGTCCTCGACGCGCTGGACATCGCCGACTGGTTCGACACCGTCGTCTGCTGTGACGACGACATCGGCTGGAAGCCCGACCCCGCGCCGCTGTACCGCGCCATGGACGAGATGGGCGTCGGCCACAACGGCCACGTCGGCGCGATGGCGGGCGACAACCCCGGCGACATCGGCGCGGCGCGAAACGCCGGACTCGACGGCATCCACGTCGCTCGGGAGGAAGACACCGATCGAGACCGTTGCGTGCGCGGCGACCACCGCGTCACGTCGCTGCTCGACCTCTGAAGCCGGGCGCTACGGGAGGTAGTCCCAGTCCTCGACGGCGACGCGCTCCCCGGCGGCCACCGCCTCGGTCCCCTCGGGTACCGCCACCCAGCCGTCGGCCCGCGTCGCCGATCCGAGGTCGATCCCCGAGAGCGGCGTCGCGGTCCCCTGTTCGTGCGAGACGGGGACGAACGCCCGCCGCGACGCCGTCGTCGCTACGTCCTCGGTGAGCGTCGCGTCGGCCGTCGGATGCGACGAGAGCGGTGCGCCGGAGAAGGCCTTCACGAGCGGCCGGAGCAACTGGACGGCTCCGACGCGGGCGGCGACGGGCGACTCCGGCAGGAGGAGGACGGGTCGGTCCTCGACGACGGCCAGTCCGGTCTCGCGGCCAGGCGTGATAGCGACCCGCTCGGCGATCAGATCACCGAGATCCGCGACGACGTCCCTGAGCGCGTCGCCGGGTTCGGTGCCGGTGAGGACGACGACGTCGCGGGTCAGGTCCCGCTGGACGGCCGCCCGCAGGGCCGGGGCGTCGTCGGCGACCACGTCCCGATAGGTGGCCTTCGCGCCCCAGCGGTCGGCGTACTGCGCGAGGGTGAACCCCGCCGTCTCGACGCGTTCGCCCTCGGCCGCCTCGCGCTGGACGAGTTCGTCGCCGGTCGGGACGATGCCCACCTGCGGGCGCTGGCGGACGTGCAGTTCGTTCCGACCGGCGGCCTTCAACAGGCCGAGGTCGGCGGGCCCGAGCTGCCGGCCGCGCTCGAAGACCGCGTCGCCGACGGCGATGTCCGACTCGGGAACGGCCTCGGCGGCCGTCGCGTCCTCCGCGAGCACTCGGCCGACGGCGACGGAGAGCGGGACGCGGTCTGTTCGGTCGACGGGGACCGCGTAACTCCCGAGTTGCCGACGCGCGGTCTCGAGGCTACATTCGTCCCCGTCCGTCGGTGAAGGGCCGGTCATACCGGGTCGTGGTACCGAACGTGCAAAAGATTCCGGAGTCCGTCGGTACTGGTCCCGGATCGGATTCTCGTCCCCTCTCACCGATAACGCTTTTTGCGTCTCCCGGACAGGGACGGCGTATGGTCCTCCCGCAGCTGGTCGCGCTGGGCTTCGCCGCCGTCGCCGCCTACCTCCTCTACACCGGCGGTCGCGAACTCACGACGGTGTATCACGTCCTCCGAGACGACCCGGTCGAAGTCCGGACCCTCCACGGCCACACCGGCCCGGTCGAGATAGAGGGGACGGCCGTCGAGGGCGACGAGGGAACGGTGACGGCCCCATTCACCGGGTCGCCGTGCCTGGCCTACACCTACGAGGTCGAGGAGCTTCGTTCCTCGGGGAAGAGCGAGTCGTGGCACACGCTGGACGAGGGGATGGGCGGCGTCGACTTCGTCGTGGACGACGGCACCGGTCGCGTCCGCGTCGACCCCTCCGGCGCGGACGTGCGCCTCGAAGACCACACCGTGACGGTACCGCCGGGGACGGAACTACCGGACCGGCTGGCCGAGTACGTCGCCGCGACGGACGCCGTCGACGCGCAGGACAGGACGGTGAACCTGCTGGTCACGGAGATCAACGTCGGGAACAAGCAGCGGTTCACCGAGCGCCGGCTCGACGTGGGTGAGTCGGTGTACGTCTACGGGCAGGCGCGGCGCGGCCCCGCGGTCGAGTGGGGGAGCAACCTCGTCGATGCCCTGGTGGGCGACGGGAACGGCACGCCCGTGTTCGTCATCTCGGACACGTCGGAGCGCGGGACGGCGTGGCGCATCGCCCGCGGCGGTCTCTGGCGGGTGGGGCTGGCGCTCGTCGTCGGACTGCTCGGGGTGGTCTTTCTCCGGCCGTTCGTCCCGTAGCGAGCGTCGAACGACACCCGTGCCCCGCTGCCGACACCGCCGGGTTTAACGCTCCGCCGCTCCTACGTCGGCGCATGTCAGCGCTGCGTGAGGCGTTGCGGGACCTCCCCGACGCCGTGTTCGCGGACGTGCTCGAATCCGAGGAAGCGTACCTGCTCGTGCTGGACCTGCCGGGCGTGACCGCGGAGACGCTCGACGTCAGCGTCGAGGGCGGCCGCCTCGTCATCGAAGGGCAGCGCGCGAAGGACGCTCCCTCGGAGTTCCGCTTCGTCCGCGAGGACCGCTCCGTATTCCTCGACGTCGAACTGCCGCTCCCGCCGGACGCGACCGGGCGGGGGGGCGAGGGGACCGTCGAACGCGGCGTCCTCGAACTCCGCCTCCCGAAGGCCAGCGCCGCGCCGAGCACGACGATTCCCGTCGAAGAGGCCTGACTTCGGGGTGCCCTGTCGGTGAATCTCCGCGCGTACTGGCGGTTCTTCGTCGTCGTTCGCCACTTCCTGCCGCTGATGCTCGCCTACGCACGCGACCGAAACCGCTTCCTCCTCTTCGGCCGGTCCCGGCAGGTCACGGGCGAACAGCGGCGAGAGCGGGCGACGACGCTGCTGGACTCGCTGCTGACGCTCGGCCCGACCTTCATCAAACTCGGGCAGTTGCTCTCGACGCGTCCCGACATCCTCCCGCCGGAGTACATCGACGAGTTCTCGAAACTGCAGGACCGCGTCCCGCCGGCCGACTGGGAGAAGGCGAAGCCGGTCCTCGAAAGCGACCTCGGGAGCGTCGAGGAGCGCTTCGCGGAGTTCGACACCGACGCGATAAGCGGCGCGTCGCTGGGGCAGGTCTACCGCGCCGAGGTCGACGGCGAGCCCGTCGCTGTGAAGATCCGCCGGCCCGGCATCGAGGACCTCGTCGAGGCCGACCTGCGGGTCATCCGCTGGTCGCTCCCCCTTCTGATGTACTTCATCGACGAGTCCCGGTCGTTCTCCCTGGAGACGCTGGCCGACGAGTTCGCCAAGACCATCCGCGAGGAGATGGACTACGAGCGCGAGGCCCGCATGCTCGGCGAGATCCGGGAGAACTTCGCCGGCGACGGCGCGGTCCGCATCCCGCGGGTGATAGACACCCACTCCACCCAGCGCGTCCTGACGATGGAGTACGTCCCGGGAACGAAGATCAACGACATCGAAGACTTAGACGCCCGCGGCATCGACCGAACCCGGTTGGCCGAGACGCTCCAGCGCTCGTACCTCCAGATGATCATCGAGGACGGCGTCTTCCACGCCGACCCGCACCCCGGTAACCTCGCCGTCCAGGAGGACGGGACGCTCGTCTTCTACGACTTCGGGATGTCCGGCCGGGTGGACCCGTTCGTCCAGGACAAGATCGTCGATTTCTACGCGGCCGTCGCCGAACAGGACATCGACGCTATCCTCGACGCCCTCATCGAGATGGGAACCCTGAGTCCCGAGGCCGACCGGCAGGTGATGGGCGACGTGATGGAGCTGGCCATCGCGGACGCCCGCGGCGAGGACATCGAGCAGTACCGCGTCCAGCAGATCGTCCAGCAGGTCGAGGACACCATCTACGAGTTCCCGCTTCGCCTGCCGTCGAACCTCGCGCTCGTCCTGCGCGTGGCGACGGTCGTCGAGGGAGTCTGCGTGACCTTGGACCCCGAGTTCGACTTCATCTCGGTGGCGACCGAGTACCTCCGCGAGGAGGGGTACATCGCCGCCGGGGTCAGGAACTACGTTGAGGACCGGGCGACGGAGGTACAGGACGCCGCCCAGTCGGCGGTTCGCATCCCGCCGAAACTCGAATCGGTCCTCGACCGGGTCGAACGCGAGGACCTGCAGGTCCGGGCCGACATCGAGGACTCGGACCGCCTGCTCGCGACGATGACCAAGCGGCTGATCCTGGGGATGATGCTCGCCAGTTCGATATTCTCGACGGCCTTCCTCTACGCCGAGGCGACGCCGCTCGTGGCCGCGGTCACCGGCGTCGCCGTCGTTGCGCTGACCGTCGCGCTCTGGTGGTCGTTCCGGTCGCGGAAGAACGTCCGCGCGAAGCCGCAGTTCACCAGACAGAGCATGCGCGAACGACAGCAACAGTCGGGGTCGGGGAGCGTCGGCGGTGCCGGCGGGCTCCCGACCTCCTTCGACGACGAGGACGCCTAAGTTCGGCGTTCGATGACGCGGTCGGCCCAGGAGCGGAGCGTCTCCAGCGCCGCCTGTTCGTTGTGCGAGACCGGGTCGTCGCGGCCGAGTTCGTCACTTTCGAACGCGTTGAGCACGGCGACCTCGGCCCGGTCGCAGCAGGCCGTCAATCGCTCGATCCATTCGGGGTCGGCCTGCGCGGGGATGGTGGCGTCGTTGACGAAGACGGCCCGCGGGTCCGTCGGCGCGGCGTCGAGTCTGACCGACGCCATCGCCTCGTTCTCGCGGGCGATTTCGACCGCCTCGCCGTCGCTCTCGCTGTCGGCCCGGGGGGCGTGTGCGTCCACGACGCCGTACCAGACGTCGTCGGGGACGCTCGTGAACTGCGTGAGATGGCCGCCGAGTACCTCTCCGTCGCGCTCGACTTCGGGCGCGAAGTCGAGGACGACACAGCCCTCGGGACCGTCGGCCGCGAGCCACGCCTCCATCGCCCGCGCGGTGAGCCGCGTCTTCCCGGCGTTCGAGGGGCCGACGACGAGCGTTCGCCCGGAGAACGGGACGGGATCGTCCGCCATCTCAGTCGGCCGGAACCGCGCGCTCACCTTCGTCTCGCAGCCGGTCCCGGACGAACAGGGCCGCGAGACCGACCATCGCGGCGGCGAGGACCGCGGCGAACGCGAGGATGGCGAGCGACACGGGGTCGGTGACGCCGCCCGACGCCACCCGCCTCACCCACTGCCCGGCGACGACCGTACTGATGCCGACCACCAGCAGGCCGCCGACGTTCTCGAGGAGCGAGTTCGTCTCCGGGACGGCGGTCGGGTCGTTGAGGAGGTAGAGCACGAGCGCCAGCACGAACGGCGTCCCGACGAACCCGATCGCCAGCGCCTGGACGAGCAGGCCGAACACCGCGCCGGGAATGAACACGCCCAGAGCGCTGAGGAGCGCGAAACCGGCGATGGCGGCCCGATAGCGCGAGTCGGCGGTGTCCTGTGCCCAGCCCATCTTGTCCGCGAGGACGTACGGCGGGACGACGGTGTTGCCGCCGAGCGTCGTCACGGCCGCGCCCCAAAGTCCGAGCAGGAACAGCCACTTCGCATTCGACCCGACGAGCGGCCCGAGCGCCGTCGCAGCGCCCACCGCTCCGAGGCCCGGATCGCTGAGGACCGACGCGGCGACGAGGAAGATGGCGAGGCTGGCGACGCCGAAGGCGACCAGCATCGACGCGCCCACGTCGAAGACGGCGAGGTCCGCGTCGTCGATGGTCCAGCCGCGGGCGCGCATCGTGTAGGACTGCATCGTCACGAGCGCGATGTGGACGGCACCGCCGAGGATGCCCGCCGCGAGCAGCGCCCCTTCGACGCCGGCCGGGATGGCGGGAACGAGGCCCGCCGCCGCCGCGCCGTAGTCGATGGGGACGACGAACAGCGACGCGACGAACAGGACGACCACGAGCGAGACCAGCACCTTCGCGCCGCGTTCGGCGTACTCGTAGCCGCCGCCGGCGAGGCCGACGGCCAACACGACGCCCCAGAACACCGCCCAGACGACGGGGCTGAAGCCCGCGACCTCGGCCGAGACGCCGGCGAGCGTCTTCATGATGACGAGTTGGGCGACCCCCGCCGCGACGACGGTGTCGGCGACCAGCAGCCACGCCCAGGCGTCGCCGAGGTTCTCCTCGACGGCGGCGACGATGCCGGCCTCGGTCAGCAGGCCGAGACGCATCGCCAGGTACTGCGCGGTCGCGCCCATCACCGCCGAGAGGACGACGACCCACAGCAGCGCGTAGTCGAAACTCGCGCCGGCGGTGACGAGCGCGCCGATGGTCGCCGGCCCGGTGGCGATGGCCCCGGCGAGCCACGTCGGCCCCATCCCCGAGAGGCGCTCGCGGAGGGAGCGCGTGTCCCTCGTCGCCATCTCAGACGCACCCCGGGAACGATTCGACGACGACGTAGCCGTCGCGCTGGTACTGTTCGAACTGCTCGTCGGTAAGTGCCATACCACTTGCTACTATTCGTTAGTGATAAGCGCTTCCAACTGCGGTTTCGTCGGCGCGTCGGTCGGATCGTCGATGGGCAACCGGTCAGTCCGATGACCTCCCGATCCGCGCGGGTCGCGACTGCGCAATTCCAAACCGTTTATACTACGACAGAGGTAACGCGGCGGTATGGCAAGAGAGCAGACAGAAGTTCGCGAACTGGACGAGGGCAGTTACGTGATGATCGACGACGCGCCGTGTAAGATCGACTCCTACAGCACGGCCAAGCCCGGCAAACACGGCAGCGCCAAGGCGCGAATCGACGCCCGCGGCGTCTTCGACAGCAAGAAGCGCTCGCTGTCCCAGCCCGTCGACGCGAAGGTCTGGGTCCCCATCATCGGCCGAAAGCAGGGACAGGTCGTCTCCGTCGACGGTAGCGACGCACAGGTCATGGACCTAGAGACCTACGACACGTTCACGATGCTCATGCCCGAGGACGTCGACCTCCAGCCCGACGACGAGATCGAGTACCTCGAATACGAGGAGCAGCGCAAGATCACGCGGTCGTAACGATGTTCCCCGGCGCGGCCGCCGACCGCGAGGACGCGGCCTACGCCCTCGTGGGGGCACCGCTGGACGCTTCGACTTCTTTCCGTCCCGGTGCCCGCTTCGGCCCGCGCCGCGTCCGCACGTTCGGCGAGCAGTTCGACGACTACGACCGCCACACCGGTCGGCACTTCACCGACCTCTCTGTGTACGATCACGGCGACGTCGGCCCGACGGCCGACACCGCCGAGTACCTCGACTTCCTGACGAGCGCCATCGCCGAGTTCGACAGGGACGGGGCCGTGCCGCTGCTGGTCGGCGGCGAACACACCGTCACCGTCGCCGCCGTCCGCGCGCTCTCCCCGGACGTCTTCGTCTGTCTCGACGCCCACCTCGACCTGCGCGAGTCCTACGCCGGCGACGAGTACTCCCACGCGACGGTGACCCGCCACGCGCTCTCGGTGGCGGACCGCGCGATCGTCCTCGGCGCTCGCACCGGGAGCGAAGCCGAGTGGGACCGCGCCGACGCCGAAGACGTGACCGTCGTCCCGCCGGAGGAGGTGCCCGGCTGGACGCCGGACTTCGACGGCACGGCCTACCTCTCCGTGGACATCGACGCCGCCGACCCCGGGTTCGCGCCCGGAACCGGTACCCCCGAACCGTTCGGCCTCTCTCCCCGCGAGATGCGCGACGCGGTCCGATCGGTCGCTCCGCAGACTGTTGGTTTCGACATCGTGGAAGTGAACGACCGCGACGACGGGCAGGCCGCCACGCTGGCGGCGAAACTCCTCCGCGCGTACGTGTTCGCCCACGCGGACGCGTAGCGCTTCGCCGCTTTAACTCCGCGGAGTCGCCTCGTCCGCCGTGAGACCGACGAAAGGTTCTTTCTGTCGGCGTCGGTACGTCCGTTCGATGCGCCGCTCCGCCCTCCACGTAGCCCTCGCGCTGTCGCTCGTTCTCGCCGGCTGTTCCGTCTTCGGCGACGAACCCGTCCGAGAGGAACGGGCCGTCGAACGGCTCGACGCCGCCCGCGAACGCGCCGAGACCGTCGAATCCTACCGCTACGAGGTCGACATCGACGCCTCGACGACCGCCGGCGGCGAGCGGATCGACGGCTCCGGGTCCGGTCGCGTCAACGTGACGACCCGCCGGCAGGCCGCCAACGTGACCGTAGATGGCAGCGTCACCGGAAGCTACGTCGATAATCGGACCGCGTTCAAGCAGTGCCAACCGGGCGGCCCGTTCTGGGGCGAGGAGAACGTCTCGGCCGGGGGCGACTGGGCCGAACTCACGCCGTTCGGTCGACAGCTCTCCCTGCTCTCGACGGGCGACCTCTACCACAACGGAACCGAGACCGTCGACGGTCGGCGAACGGTCCACCTCTCGGGCCGCCCCGCGCCGTCGGCGCTCGAAGAATCGGGCGACGGCGCGGGGAACCGACCGGTGTTCGGTTCGCCCGACGTCGACAGCGTGACAGTCGATCTCTGGCTGAACGAGACGACGGACCTCCCGGTTCGGAGCCGGGTGACCGTGCGCGCGAGCGGCGGCGGCGAGACGGCCACCGCGACGATGACCACGCGCTTTCGCGACTACGGCGACCGGGTCGAGGTGACGATTCCCCCCGACGTTCGAGCGGACGCGATGGCACTCGGCTGTCCCGGTGACTGACCGACCGTCGACGCTCGACCCCGTTGCTTTCACCGACCGCGCCCCGTTTTATTAGCGATGAGCGCACAAGCGGGCGTATGGACCGACTCTCCTCGTGTTACTTCTGTGGCGGCGCGCTGGACGCGTCGCTGGCCGAGTATCCCGTCGTGCCGAAACGGCTCCGGTCGCCCGATGCCGAACGGCGGACGGTCGTCCTCTGTCAGACCTGCCGTCGAAAACTCGGGACAGTAGTGGAGGAAGTCGTCGCCGCGGCGGAGGGTGAGTCCGACGCAGCCGGCACGGCCGACGCACGCGACATACACGACGCGAGCGGCGACCGAGAGGCCCAGTCCGCTTCCGAGGCCGACCCGATGGCGACGGACGAGACCACCGACGCCGGAGACCCCGAGCGCGGTGACCCTCTCCTCGAAGACGCGACGGGAGCGACGGGCGTCGAGACGGCCGAGGACGAAGCAACTGATTCGACCGGCGCGGCCGCCACAGAGACGCCGCCCGCGGCCGGCGAGTCGCCGTCCGGGGCCGACGCGCAGGCGAGCGACGACGCCGAGCGCGCGGGATCCGACGAGGGCGACAGCGGCGGCGCGTCGCTGACGCGGCTGGAGTACAACAGGGTGATGCGCCTCGTCCAGAACCGACAGCTCCCGGTCGAGAAGGCGGAGATCCGCGAGGTGGCGGTCAACGCCTACGACATCGAACCCGAGGAGTTCGACGCGATAACCGACGCCGCCGTCGAGCGCGGTCTCATCGGCGAGGCGGACGGGCGGTTCGTCCCGGCGGAGTAAGACATACGACGCCGGCGGCGAAACGACGGGGCATGCACGCAGGCGAACTCGCCGCCAGACTCGACGAGGAGCTCGCCGTCGACGCCTACGCCGATATCGACGCGAGCCCCAACGGACTGCAGGTCGGCCCGGCCGACCGCGACGTCGACCGCGTCGCGCTCGCCGTCGACGCGGCCGCCGAGACCATCGACCGAGCCGCCGACGCCGATGCGGACCTCCTGCTCACTCATCACGGCATCGTCTGGGGGAGCGTCGAACGCGTCACCGGGACGACCTACGACCGAGTCGCACCGCTCATCGAGGGCGGCCTCGCGCTCTACGTCGCGCATCTCCCGCTCGACGGTCACCAGACGCTCGGCAACGCCGCCGGCGTGGCCGACCTCCTCGGTCTCGACGACCGCGAGCCGTTCGGTACCGTCGGGAGCGAACGCATCGGTCAGCGCGGGACGCTCCCCGAACCGACGCCGCTCTCGGACCTCACCGGGACGCTCGAATCGTCGCTCGACACCGGCGGCCGGCCGGTTCAGACGCTCGATTTCGGCCCCGAGAGCGTCGAAGACGTGGCCGTCGTCACCGGGAGCGGGGCCGACTGGGTCGGTGAGGCCGACGAGGTTGACGCCGACGTGTTGGTCACCGGCGAGGGCAAACAGCAGGTCTACCACGAGGCCCGCGAGGCCGGTATCAACGTCGTGCTGGCGGGCCACTACGCCACCGAGACGTTCGGCGTCCGGTCGGTCGGGTCCCTGCTCTCGGAGTGGGGGCTGGAGACGACGTTCATCAACTGCCCGACCGGGTTCTGATGGACGCCGTCGCCTACGGGGACGTCGCGACCGATGCGGACCTCGTCGCGTGGTCGCGGGCCTACTGTCGGGACGTGCGCCGCGAGCGGGCCGTCTCCGTCCGCTTCGACCTCGTCGACTGGGAGGTGTCGAAGCGGGCGAAGCGCCGAGCGGCCGCGGTCAAGCGGCCGAAACTGCCCGACGCCGCTGTCGGGACGCCCTACGACTGGGAGCGAATCGAGAGCGCCGACGGCCGGCCCCTGCCCTGTACGCTGTCGCTGACCCGTGAGGCCTTCGAGTCGTTCGACCGCGCGGAATGGGAGGCGACCCTGCGGCACGAACTCGTCCACGTCGAGCAGTACCAGCGCGACGGGACGACCGACCACGGGCCGGCGTTCCGCGAGCGAGCGGCCGACCTGGAGACAGAGGTTCACTGTCCGGCCTTCGCCGACGCGAAGTACGTACTCGCCTGTGACGCCTGCGGCGACCTGGTCGCCCGCCGCTACCGCGAGTGCAAACTGGTCCGCGAACGCGAGCGCTATCGCTCCGACTGCTGCGGCGCGGGCCTGGCGCTGGAGTGAACACCTTACGACCCCGCCGCCCGTAGCGACAGTATGGACGTTCCGCTGATCTGCTACGACTGTGGGAACACGGCGACCCTCGCGGTCGGCGCGCGCTGTGACTGCGGCGAACCGTATTGGGTGGCGACCGATCCGAAGGGTTTCGCGTGGCCCGAGAGCGGGGAGCGGTCGCTGTGGCGTTATCGCGACCTGCTGCCCGACGCGGACCCGACCGGCCTGGCCGCCGGGGCGGGCGGGACGCCGCTCGTTCGCACGCCGCGATTGGACGACGATATCGGCGCGCGGGTCCACGCGAAGGTCGAAGGGTCGAATCCGACGGGGACGTTCAAGGACCGCGGGAGCGCCGTGGGAGTCGCGGCCGCCGCCGACGCCGGCTACGAGACGGTCGGCACCGTCTCGCACGGCAACATGGCGCGGTCGATGGCCGCTCACGCCGCCAGCGCCGGACTGGACTGTCTGGTGCTCGTTCCGGCGGATGCCCCCGCCGAACGCCTCTCGCTCCTCGCCCGGCACGACCCGACGATACTCCGCGTCGAGGGGGACTACGGCCGGCTCTACGACGAGTCGCTCCGCGTCGGCCGCGAACGGGGGATCGCGTTCGTCAACTCGGACACGCCGTTGCGGGTCGCCGGCCAGAAGACGACGGCGCTGGAAATCGCGGAGTCGTTCGCGCCGAGCGTGCCCGACGCGGTCGTCCTCCCCGTCTCCAGCGGCGGCCACGGGAGCGCCGTCTGGAAGGCCTTCCAGGAACTGCGCGAGGCCGGCCTCGCGACCGAACTCCCGCGCCTCTACTTCGTCCAGACGGCGGCCTGTGGCCCAATCGCCGAAGCCTGGGAGCGGGGCGACCGGACGGCGACGCCCGTCGACGGCGGCGAGACGGTGGCGTACTCCATCGCCAACGCCGACCCGCCGAGCGGTAACCGGGTGCTGGCGGCGGCGCGAGCGACCGGCGGCGGCGTCATCGCCGTCGACGACGACGCGATCCTCGACGCGCGACGGGCGCTCTCGACCGACGCGGGCCTGTTCGTCGAGAGCGCGTCTGCCACGGCGCTCGCCGGCGCGCATCGGCTCGCCGAGAGAGGTGCCTTCGAGGGTGACGACGACGTGGTGCTGATCGCGACCGGAACGGGGTTCACCGAACGCGACGTGGACGCGCCGGCCGTCGACGCCGCGACGGTGGAACTGGGAGCGCTGGACGACGCCGTCTCCGAGCGGATGGACTGATGCCGCGACATCGCGGACGACGAATGTCGCCTCGCGGAGATTCGGAACGCCGGCGAGAAACGTCGTCATCGGAACGACGAGAGTTCCCGGAGTCGCCGGAGCGCGCGCACGCTCAGACTCGCCCCGCGAGCGGCCACTCGATTCGGGAGGGGGTTCGCCGGCACCAGCGGATGGAGCCGCTGGGTCGCTACCGTCTGGGATTCGGTGTACTTCCGAATCCCCTCGCGGCCGTGTCGTCGGCCGATACCCGAGTCGCCGACGCCGCCCATCGGCGCGTCCGTCGAGGCCCACATCCCGAGGTAGGCGTCGTTGACCGAGACGGAGCCGGCGTCGATGCGCCGGGCGAGCGATTCGCCCCGGTCGGCGTCCGCGGTCCAGACGCTCCCGTGGAGGCCGTAGTCGGTGGCGTTCGCGCGCGCGACGGCCTCGTCGGCGTCGGCGACGGGCGTCACCGAGACGACGGGGCCGAACGTCTCCTCGCTGGCGGCGGTCGCGTCTTCGGGCAGATCGGTGAGAACGGTCGGCTCGTAGAACAGCGGCCCCACGTCCTCGCGGCGCTGTCCGCCCGTCTCGACGGTCGTGCCACGCTCGCGGGCGTCGGCGACGTGCGCTTCGACCGTTTCCAGTTGGTGATCGGCGACGAGCGACCCCACGTCGGGACCGAAGTCGAGCGCCGCGCCGAGTTCGAGCGACTCGGTCGCCGCGACGAATCGGTCGAGAAATTCGTCGTAGACGCCTTCGTGAACGAAGATTCTCTCGAAGGAGATACACAGTTGGCCGGCGTTGGCGAAGCTCCCGTGGACCAGCCCGCGGACCGCCTTCGAGAGGTCCGCGTCCGGGAGGACGACGGCGGCGTTCTTCCCGCCCAGTTCCATCGAGGCGTCGATCAGGTGCTCGCCGGCCAGCGACGCGACGGTCCGTCCCGTCTCCGTGCTCCCGGTGAAGGTGAGGTAATCCACCGAGGCGACGAGCGGTTCGCCGACGGTCTCGCCGTCGCCGGTGACGACCTGCACGAGGTCCTCGGGGACGCCGGCCTCGGTCAGCAGTTCGACCGCGCGCAGCGCGGTGAACGGCGTCGCCTCGGCGGGTTTGAGCACCGCGGCGTTGCCCGCGAGCAGGGCCGGTAACATGTCCGAGATAGCCAGCGTCAGCGGGTAGTTCCACGGTTCGATGAGCCCGACGACGCCGACGGGGTCGCGGTGTTCGACGGTTTTCGTCACCAGCGGGAATCCGCTGCCCCGCCGGGTCGAACGAAGGTGGTCCGGCCCCTCGCGGGCGTAGTAGTCGGCGGTCAATACCACGTCCAGCGCTTCGACGTGGGCGTCGAGGCGGGACTTCCCCGCCTCCGCTTGGACGATGTCGAGCAACTCCTCGCGGTTCGAGAGCATCTCGTCCGCGACGGACTCCAGTACGGACGCGCGTTCGTCCAGCGGCCGGTCGGCCCACGCCGACTGCGCCGCCCGCGCCCGCTCGACGGCCGCGGTCACGTCGGCCGGTCGGCACGCCGGCACCGTCCCGAGAGCCGTGTCGGTAAACGGCGATCGGACCGTCATCGATTCCCGGTCGCCGACGCGGGTGACCGCCCCGGCGAGGCGCTCTCCGGTCCGCGCTGGCAGTACGGCCGAAACAGTCGACGCGTTCACGGTTTCTCGAACGGACGGGACGTACAATGTAGTTTCGCCGCGGCGGCCGTGCCCCGTGTCGGGACGGCCGCGCTTCGTCGGGCATCGAACGGTTCAAGTAGCCGCTGGGTCATGAAACGGGTATGAAAGACCAGGGACGCTCCCCTCGCAAGCGGACGGGCGGTCGACGACGCCCGAACCACAAGAAGAAAAAGCAGCAACTCGGCCGGGAGTCCACCGAGACGCAGGTCGGCGACCGGAAACTGAAGGTCGTCGATTCGCGGGGCAACACCCAGAAGGTCCGTGCGGTCACCACGAACGTCGCAAGCATCGCCGACGGCGCGGAGACCCGCGAAGCGACCATCGAGACGGTCGAGGAGAACCCCTCCAACCCGAACTACGCCCGCCGAAACATCATCACGAAGGGCGCGGTCATCGAGACCTCCGAAGGCATGGCTCGCGTCACCTCTCGTCCCGGTCAGGACGGCCAGGTCAACGCCGTCCTCGTCGAGTAGCGCGCGCTCGGTAGTTTTCGGTAGCCGCTCGTCGCCTGCATAGCGACGCGTCTCTCGAGACGATTCGGAAACAGCCCGTAGCGACGGCGGCCGGTGCGTGCCGCCGTCGAAGCGACGTGCAGCTGGCGACTGACGAAGTGCTGGCGAACCGACCGCACGTCGCCGTAATATACACTATCGTTCGTAATAAATCCGCGGGCCGGGCACGGTCGCCCGTCCGACTGCACTACTGGCACGTGAATGGCGACTGATGGGGTTTGGAGACGAAAATCGGTCGAGAGACGCGCTGCGCCGATACTACGGCTACGGGCGTGGTGCCGCTTTCTGGAGGGCGCTCTCGGCGATGTTGCCGCCGTAGTCGGCCGTCCGCGAGAGCGAGTCCACGACGCGACCGAGGATCTGTGCGCTCTGTGGGTCCAGTTCGCGGACCTTGCTATCGACGTCGCGGGCCGTCTCGTCGACCTGCGGGATGCCGCTGCGCGCTTCGTTCGCGAGCTCGACCGCCTCCTCCGAGTCGTCGGCGAGCAGCGCGTCCATCGCCGTCTCGGGGATGGCCGTCGCCTCCGATTCGAGTTCCCGGAGGAGGTCGGCCGTCTCGCCGGTGATCTCGCCGATCTCGCGGGAGAGCCCGGCGATCTTCGTCGCGTGGTCCGCGATGCGCTCTAGCTGTCTGGCGCTCGACTGGTAGTCGAAGACGGTCTCGCGGGGGAAGCCGATCTCGTTCGCGGCGGTGGGGTTCCGGAGGACGGTGCGGAACACCCGAGAGACCATGTACCAGAGGCGGTCGACGTCGTCGTCGCGCTGGATGACGTCCTGTGCGAGGTCGTCGTTGTCCTCGATGAGCGCCTCGACGGCGTCCGAGAGCATCGTGAGCGCGACCAACCGCATCCGCGTAATGGCGTTGTGAACCGACAGTTCCGAGGAGTCGAGTAAGTCCTGTAAGACGACGCGGTCGGAGGTCTCCTCGATGACCTCCAGTCCCACGAGCCCCTGCGTCGCGTCCCGAATGATGCGGCGCTGTTCGGCCGTGATCCGAGGCGCTTCGAGTCGGATGACGTCGAAGCCGCTCACGTACATCGTCATCACGGCGCGGGTGAGCTCGTGTTTGTTGTCCAGTCCGCCGACGTCGAGAGTCCCCTCGACGCGGTCGTCCTCGCGCTTGGGCGCGAGCAGTAACAGGTCCTCCTCCGCGTGAAACTCGACGACGCTACCGGCGCTGACGTCGTTCTCGGTCGCCCAGTCCTTCGGCAGCGAGACCGTGTACGTCGAACCGCCCGTCACCTGGACCTTGCGGGTCTCCATGTAAGTCCATATCGCACCTTCCTCCGTATAAATCCATCTCTATCTATATATTCGGCTGTGCAGTTCGCACCTACCGTATCGAAGGCCCGTAGAGACGCGTTACCGCAGATATAGTATCGCGATTCACCCGGGAGCTCGAAACCAGCATCGGCTCGATACGATGGTCTCGAAACGGCCTCGCGTGCCAGATATCGAACGAATCAGATATGTATCCCGCTCATAGCGAAAATAGTGGGTACGTTTTACACAGCTGTGCTATATATTCTGACGCTGAGTTCTATCTTTTAATCCTCGTTTCCGTCTCGGCCGGTCAGTGTCGCTTCGGTGTCGATGCCGTACACCGCCTCGGGCGTCTCGACGTGAGCCGTTCGAACCGCGTCGTCGTGGTTCGCTTCCAGTAACCAGCGGACGCGTCGCGGCACCGTCTTCGGTCCCAGCACCGCGCCGGGGCGGTCCGGGTCGTCGATGTAGTCCGTCTCCATCAGGAACGGCTCGTCCTCCTCGATGGCGATCTCCAGCTCGTCCTTGTCGGCCAAGACGGATTTCGTCGGCCCGACCAGCCGCCCGCCGGAGTAGTGCTTGACGACCTGCGTTCGGTCCAGTCCCCGCTCTTCGGCCCAGCGGGCGACCTCCGCGAAGTCCTCGCCGCTCTCGGTGTGGAGTTGGATGGCGAAGTCGCCGTCGGCCGCGAGTTCGAACCCGTGGCGCATCACCTCGTTCGAGGCCTCCCACACCGCGTCGTCGACGTCGTAGTGGGGACGACCGGATTTGATCGCCAGCGCCGGGCCGTCGCTGACGTACTCGGCGGCCACGTCGAGTCCGGTCTGCATGATATCGCGCGCCTCCTCGGGCGTGTGACCGTCTTCGACGAGACGCGAGACGAGCGCCGGATGGACGCCGAGGACGGGCCACGCCCGGCCCGGCAGTATCTCCGTCGCGCCCTCGACGGCCCCGACGGTCAGGTCGAACACCTCGCGGAACGTCGATTCGTCCGCGGCCGCCTCTGTCAGGTGCCACGACGGCTTGTTGAGGACGAGCAAGTGCGTCCCGCCGTGTTCGGCGAACTCCTCGACGGCCTCGACGTTCCGGCCGTTGACCGGATCGAGATGCAGGTGGTTGTCGAGCACCGGTGTCTCCTCGATGTCCATATCGGGCCTCGGAGCGCCCCCGGCAAAACCGTTCTCCTCCGATAATCCGCCTCACTCTACGTCGGCGTCCAGCGAGAGGGCGTCCTGCGCGGCGTTCCGCAGGGCGTCCGAGCGGCCGTGCTCCCCCGGCGCGAGCGCGACGGTGCGGACGCCGTTCCGAGCGGCGACTTCCAGTACCGGCTTGAAGTCCGTGTCCCGCGAGGCCACGACGAGGACGTCGATGCGGCCGGACGCGACCGCCTCCGTCGCGTCGACCGCGAGGCGAACGTCCACGTCGCCGCTGGTCGTGATCACTTCGAAGCCGCGGGCCTCGCCCGCCTGGATGAGTCCCGGTGACGCGTTCTCGTCGAGGTAGAGCCGCGTCGTCGCGAGCGGCCCGTACGACTCGGCGATGGTCCGCACGTCCTCTAAGTCGACGTCGAACTCTGAGCGCAACACGTTCGGCCCGTCTACGTACAACCCCACCCGCTCCGTATCGTCGCTCTCGCCATCCCGGAGCCGACGAAATAGGTTCATGTGCCGTCTCTCCGGCCGCTGGGCTTATTTGTGGCGTTTCTTGCCGCTCGCATCTACAGAGGTGATAAACTAAAAACGGCTATACAGAACCCATCTTCGTAGTCGCCGCTTCGGCGAGGCAGCCGTCGAACGGTTCATGGACGGGACTGTGCTATCGGCCGCTCGTACCTCGTCTCGCCTGTTCGAAGTGGCGTGTGTCGACTTCGCACTCTCGATGATCGCTATGGATTGACGCGTGCGCGGCTCTACGTCGCTTGCCCGGTCGAACGAGCCCCTACTTTGGTACGCCGCGGAGCTCGGACGAACGTAGCTGCACGACCGGAGTGTGAACGACGTCTCTCGGACGAATCGAATCCGGGTTCGACGGCTACCGCGTGACCTCTGTCCGTCTGGACAGGACGACCCGTCCGTAGCGGTGTGGTCGACGATGCGAAGCGGATCGATATTCGCAGTTCGTTCCGCGCAGTACGAGGGGGCTCCGAAACTGTCGCGGCGAACAGCGGAGTCACCTCCGACTAGTCTGGTCCACCGAGACATCTCCGAGTTCAACTGGGTCTTGCTTTCGGTTTACCTTCGGCTGGAGAGCGTGAGTCTGACAGCTCGGTCACGACTACCACGTCCGCTAACGGAACCCGCCGGGTACGATACGACACAGTTGTCGGGTCAGAGGGTGGCTGGCCCTCGATGCGGTCGCTATCGTTCGGGTCGTCTCGAAATTGTCCGGACAGTGATCGAACCCGACCGGATAGTGGACCGTGACCAACGGCGACTGGCACGGTTCGTCCTATCAGACTCCTACGTCGTGCCGATCGCCGCAGCAAATCACCGGTAGGGGAGCTGAAACGCCTACTGAACTGCCAGAGCGTCGTCTCGCACGGAAGGACGTACACACGAGCGACCGTGCGGAGAAAGCCGGCGGTCCCGGACAGAAGCGTATTTGCTATCGCGCTATTCGGTTTATCAGTTGGCGCTTCGTCGCCGCCGAACGCCGTCAGAGGCCAAGTAGTAAGGTTGTTGGGGTCGATTTCACGCCCATGACGCTACGATCGCCTCCGCTGTCGGAGGCTCACGAAGCGGCCGACGCCCGCTTTACGGACTTCGGCGGCTGGGAGATGCCGGTCGAGTTCGCGTCGATTCGGGAGGAACACGCCGCCGTCCGGTCCTCGGCGGGGAAATTCGACGTCTCGCACATGGGACAGGTGGCCGTCTTCGGGTCGGACGCCGCGGCGCTCACCCAGCGGTTGACGACCAACGACGTGACCGCGTTGGATTACGGGGAAGCGCAGTACGGCGCGATCACCGACGAGGACGGCGTCATGCTCGACGACACCGTCGTCTATCGGCTCCCCGAGACCGAACACGACGACTTCCTCTTCGTCCCCAACGCGGGCCACGACGGGGAGATGACCGAGCGGTGGGAGGACCACTGCGAGGAGTGGGGTCTCGACGCGGCGGTGACGAACCGCACGACGGAGTACGCCATGATCGCGATACAGGGACCGGACGCGCCGGAACTGCTGGCTGAACAGACGAACGCCAACCTCGGCGAGTTGGACCGCTTCGACATCGGCGGCGGCGCGGTCGCCGGGGTGTCGTCGCTTGTCGCGCGCACCGGATACACGGGCGAACGGGGCTTCGAGATACTCTGCCCGTCCGAGAGCGCGGTGACAGTGTGGAACGCTATCGAGTGCCAGCCCTGCGGACTGGGGGCGCGTGATACGCTTCGGCTGGAGATGGGCTTTCTCCTCTCCGGGCAGGACTTCCATCCCGAGGACGAACCCCGCAATCCCTACGAGGCGGGCATCGGCCGGACGGTCAAACTGGACACGGAGTTCGTCGGCCGCGACGCCCTAGAGCGGGTCGACGCGGAGGGCGTCTCGGAGAAGCTCGTCGGCGTCGAACTGATCGACCGCGGGATTCCGCGCCACGGCTACGAGGTGGAATCGCCGGACGGCGACCCGTTGGGCCACGTCACCAGCGGGACGATGAGTCCGACGCTCGGCGAACCCATCGCGCTGGCGTACCTCCCGGTCGAGTACAGCGAGCCCGACCGGTCTGTTCGGGTGGTCGTCCGCGGCGAACCGAAGAAGGCACGTACCAGGACGCCCCCATTCCTCGACAGATGAGCTTCGACGTTCCCGAGGATCGGCGGTATCTGGAGTCCCACGAGTGGGTACGGCCCGACGACGGCACCGCGCGCGTCGGCATCACCGACTTCGCACAGGACGAACTGGGCGACGTGGTCTTCGTCGAACTCCCCGACGAGGGCGAGGACGTGACCGCGGGCGAGGAGTTCGGCGTCGTGGAGTCGATCAAGGCCGTCTCGGACATCTACGCGCCCGTCTCGGGCACGGTGGCGGCGGTCAACGAGCGGCTGTTCGACGAGCCGGAACTGGTCAACGAGGACCCCTTCGGCGACGGGTGGATGCTCGAGATCGAGCTGACGGACGAAGACGAACTGGAGGACTTGCTCTCGCCCGACGAGTACGCCGACCAGATCGCGTAAGCCGGCTGCCGCTTCGCTTCGCCGATCGCGTGTGACTCCCTCGCGCGCGTTCGGTCAAGGAATACGCTAATGTACCGGCCGTAGGTAGGGTATACTATCATGTCCACCGTGCGGATGGGCGTTATCTACCATGAGTGAGAGTGACGAATCGACGACCGGCAGTCCGTACGCACCGCAGACGCCGTCGGAGACCGCGGCGATGCTCTCGGCGGTCGGCGCGGACGACGTCGAGTCGCTGTTCGACGTGCCCGAATCGGTCGCCTTCGACGGCGATTTCGGCATCGAATCGCGAAGCGAGCGGGAGACGCGCCGGGAGGCCGCCCGCCTGCTGAAGCGAAACGACGACCTGACGGAGTTCCTGGGTCGCGGCCACTACGCGCACTACGTGCCGGCCGTCGTCGACGACTTATCGAGCCGATCGGAGTTCCTGACCTCCTACACGCAGTACCAACCGGAGGTCGCGCAGGGGTTCCTGCAGGCGCTGTTCGAGTTCCAGTCGATGCTGGTCGAGTTGACCGGACTGGATATCGCCAACTGCTCGATGTACGACGACGCGACGGCGCTGGGCGAGGCGGCGACCCTCTCCCAGCGAGTGCGCTCGGTATCGGGCGATCGGATTCTGGTCCCCGAGCAGTTGCGCGACGGGAAACGCGCGGTGCTGGAGAACTACGCGGACGGACCGGGCCTCTCCGTCGAGTCGTATCCGATGGACGACGGGCAGGTCGACGTCGACGCGCTCGCCGAGACGGCAGACGCGGACGTGGCGATGGTGTACGCCGAGACGCCGACGGTCCGGGGCATTGTCGCAGAGCGCCTCGGCGACGTGGGCGAGGTCGCCGACGACAACGACGCGCTGTTCTGTCTCGGCTCGGACCCGGTGGCGCTCGCGCTGCTGGAACGGCCCGCCGACGTGGGCGCGGACGTGGTGGTCGGCGACGCCGCGTCGCTGGGCACCGGCACCGCCTTCGGCTTCGGGCTCGGCATGTTCGTCACGCGCGAGGAGTTCCTCCGACAGGTCCCCGGTCGACTCGTCGGCGCGAGCGAGGACGCCGACGGGCGGCGCGCGTACACGCTGACGCTGCAGACCCGCGAACAGCACATCCGCAAGGAGCGGGCGACCTCGAACATCTGCACGAATCAGGCGTGGGTCGCGCTGCGGACGGCGATACACGCCGCGTGGCTCGGCCCGCGGGGACTGGTCGACCTCGCCGAGGACTGTGTGACCCGCCCCCGCGACCTCGCGGCCCGCTTGGACGAGGTGGTCGGCGTGCAGGCACCAGTCCACGACGGCCACCACTTCCGGGAGTTCGTCGCCCACACCGACCAGCCGGCGCGAGCGGTCGTCGAGGACCTGGCGGCCCGCGGGTTCGCGGTCCACGCCGTCGGCGAACACCTGATTCAGGTGTGTGCGACAGAGGTGACCGCCGAGAGCGAGGAGGCGTTCGTCGAGGCGGTCGCGGAGGTGGCCGGATGATCTTCGACCAAGCGCGCTGGACGGCCGACGACGACGAGCGCTACGAGCCGCTGCTCTCGGAGAAGGCCGACCGCGAGGTCGAGATCGAGGACTCGCCGCTGCCCGACGAACTGACCCGCGATTCGCTGTCCCTGCCGGACCCCGCCGAACCCGAACTCGCCCGGCACTACACGCGGCTCTCGCAGATGAACTACGGCGTCGAGAACGGCCCGTTCCCGCTGGGGTCCTGTACGATGAAGTACAACCCGTCGTTCACCGAGACCATCGCGGCCCGCGAGGACGCCGCTATCCATCCGGACCGCCCGGAGAGCACGATGCAGGGGACGCTGGCGCTGTGTCATCGGCTCCAAGACTATCTGGGCCGCATCGGCGGGATGGACGCCGTCACGCTCCAGCCGCCCGCGGGCGCGGCCGGGGAGTTCACCGGCATCCAGATAGCTAAGGCCTACCACCAGCACAACGACGACGAGCGCTCCGAAGTGGTCATTCCCGACTCCGCGCACGGGACGAACTTCGCCACCGCGGCGATGGCCGGGTACGAGGTGGTCGAACTCCCGAGCGACGACGACGGCCGGGTCGACGTCGACGCGCTCTCGGCAGCCGTCGGCGAGGAGACGGCGGCGCTGATGCTCACGAACCCGAACACGCTGGGCCTCTTCGAGCGCGACATCGAGGAGATCGCCGACGTCGTCCACGACGCGGGCGGGCTGCTGTACTACGACGGCGCGAACCTCAACGCCCTGCTCGGCCGCGCGCGCCCCGGCGACATGGGCTTCGACGTGATGCACTACAACGTCCACAAGACGTTCGCCACGCCCCACGGCGGCGGCGGACCGGGAGCCGGCCCCGTCGGCGTCACCGAGGAACTGGCCGAGTTCCTGCCGGACCCGCACGTCAGAGAGGTGTCGGGCGGCTACGAGCACTACGCGCCGGAGCACTCCATCGGGAAGGTCCACGGCTACTACGGCAACTGGCCGGTGCTCGTCAAGGCGTTCGCCTACATCGCCCGCCTCGGCGACGCCGGCCTCGCCGACGCGAGTGCGAAGGCCGTCCTGAACGCCAACTACCTCGCCGAGCAGATTTCCTACGACGTGCCCTTCGGTCCCTTCCACCACGAGTTCGTCGCCAGCGCCGCGCCCCAGGACGCCGCCGACGCGGCCAAGCGGATGCTCGACTACGGCGTCCACCCGCCGACGACGAAGTGGCCGGAGATCGTCGACGAGGCGCTGATGACCGAGCCGACCGAGGCCGAGAGCAAGCGCTCGCTCGACCAGCTCGCGGCGGCGTTCGACGCCGTGGCCGAGGAGGACGACGCGACGCTCGCGTCCGCCCCGGAGCGCCCGGCGGCGAAGCGGATCGACCAGGTCGTGGCGGCGCGCGAACCGCGCCTCTCCTGGCAGGCGCTCGGGGAGTAGTCCGTTCTCGGGGGAGACGCCCGTTTCGTCCCGTGATAATCCGCGCGTGAGTTATATGTGATTCCGTTGCAGAGAGAGTGTATCTTCGAGTATGTCTGAGAAACCGGCCGTCCTCCACGTCCGCCCGGAGCGCGTGGCCGACGGCACGCAGTCGCTCTCGCTGGAGCGCGGGGCCGGCCTCTCGGTGACGGCGGTCACGTCGCGGGACGCGGCTCTCGAAACGCTGTCGAGTACCGACCCCGACTACCTCGTCTGCGAGCACCGTCCCGACGACGGCCTCGACGGTCTCGCGGTGGTAGACGCCGTCGGCGACGCTCGGCCGGACCTCCCGGCGCTGCTGTGCACCGCGGAACCGGACGGCCGGGTGGCGGCCGAGGCGACCCGCCGCGGCGTCGCCGAGTACGTGCCCAGAAGCGAGACCGATCCGGGCGAGCGTCTCCGGGCGCTCGCCGCGGACGGGGACGTCACGGCGCGCTCGGCTATCGACGCCGTCGAGGCGACGACGGGGTCGCTTCGGAAACTGACTCGACTCGCCGCGGACGACGGTCGAACCGACGCCGAGACCATCGAGGGGATCCTGCGGCTCGGGGCCGACAGACTGGGCCTTTCGCTCGGCTACCTCGGCCGCATCGAGGGCGACACGTACGCCGTCGAACACGTCGTCGGCGACCACGCGCTCGTCGAAGCGGGGGCGTCTTCGCCCCTCTCGGCGACGTACTGTGAACACACCTCTCAGAGCGACACGCTCTTTCCCCTCCACGACGCGGCGGCGGAGGGCTGGGCCGACCACCCCTCGTATCGGGTCGGCGGGATCGCCTGCTACCTCGGCGGGAGGGTGTCGGTCAACGGCGAGACCTACGGGACGGTGTGTTTCGCCGACGAGGAACCGCGAGCGACGCCCTTTACCAACGCCGAGCGAGCGTTCGTCGAGCTGCTCGTCCAGTGGGTCAGCGACGAACTCAAGCGCCGCCACCGCGAGGCGGAACTGGAGCGTTACGAGGACATCATCGAGGCCGTCGACGACGGGGTGTACGCGCTGGACGACGAGGGGAACTTCGTCTTCGTCAACGAGGCGATGACCGCGCTCACCGGCTACGACGCCGAGGCGCTACTGGGCGCTCATACGGGCCATATCAAGACTCCCGAGGTAGTCGAGGAAGCCGAGGGCATCGTCCGGGAGATGATCTTCGAGGACCGCGACGACGAGGCGACGTTCGACCTCTCGATCCAGCGGGCCGACGACGAGAGCTTTCCCGCCGAGGACCACATGACCGTGCTCTGGGACGACGGCGGCCGCTTCGAGGGAACTGCCGGCGTCATCCGCGACATCACCGACCGGAAGGAGCGAGAGCTCGAACTGCGGGAGGCCAACCGGCGCATCGAACAGATCCTCGGGCGCATCGGCGCGGCGTTCTTCGCGGTGGACGACGACTGGAACCTGACGTACTGGAACGCGCAGGCCGAGGCGGTGCTGGGCCGAGACGCCGAGGCGGTGATGGGCGAGAACCTCTGGGAGGCGTTCCCCGACGCGACCGAGTCGGCCTACTTCGAGGCCTACCGCGAGGCGATGGACTCCCAGGAGCCGGTCGTCTTCGAGGAGTACTACCCGCCGGCCGAGAAGTGGTTCCGGGTCAACGCGTACCCCTCGACGGACGGCCTCTCGGTGTACTTCCACGACATCACCGACCAGAAGGAACGCGACCGAAAGCTCTCCGGCCTCCTCGAGACGACGCGGTCGCTGATGCACGCCCACACCGACGCGGACGTCGCGGAGACGGTCGTCGAGGCCGCCGAGTCCCGACTCGGGTTCGACCTCAACCTCGTCAGGCTGTACGACGGCGAGGCGGAGACGCTGTATCCGGTCGCCTGGACCGACGGCGTGCCCGACCGCCCGGTCTACGACGCCGACGAATCGTTCGCGGGCGAGGCCTTCCAGCGCGGCGAGACGGTCCGGATCGACGACTTCGACCACGTTGATAACTACGACCGGGACGCGAACGCCGCGATGTGCGTCCCCATCGGCGACTACGGCGTATTGAGCGTCGCCACGACGGAGAGCGACGTCTTCGACGACGCGGACGTGTCCGTCGCCGAGATCCTCGCCTCGAACGCCGCCGCGGCGCTCTCCCGCGTCGACCGCGAGGAGGACCTCCGGCGGTACGAGGCCGTCGTCGAGAACGTCCGCGACATGGTGTACGTCATCGACGAGGACGGCGAGTTTCAACTCGTCACCGAGCCGCTGGCCGAGTGGCTCGGCTTCGATCGCGAGGCGATGCTCGGCGAGCGTCCGGCCGAGTTCCTCGACCGAGACGACGTCGCGACCTTCGAGCGACACATCCGCGAGATGCAGGCCGATCGGGGAGAGCCGAGCCGGCGGATCGAGACGTCGCTCGTGACGGCGGACGGCGCGGAGCGTCCCGCGGAGGTCGAGGTCTCGCTCATCGACCACGACCGATTCCGCGGCACCGTCGGCGTCGTCCGCGACCGGACCGAGCTCGAGCAGGCCCGCGAGGACCTGCGGGACGAACGCGACCGCTTCTCGTATCTGTTCAACAACCTCCCCGACGCCGTCGCCGAGACGGAGAGCGGCGACGACGGGTCGGTCGTCCGCTCGGTCAACCCCGCCTTCACCGACGTCTTCGGCGTCGACCACGCGACGGCCCTCGACGAGCGGCTCGGCGAGTTCGTCCAGCCACCGACCGAGGCATCGAGCGAGGAGTCTTCGCGCTTTACCGACGCCGACGGGAACGAGACGGTTCGAACGGCGGAGATCCGCCGCCGCACCGACGACGGCTTCCGCGATTTCCTCTTTCGGGGGATCCCTTACCGCCGGGACGACGGGCGCGTCTGGGGCTTTTGCATCTACACGGACATCACCGACCAGAAGGAACGCGAGCGCCGACTGGAGGTGCTCAACCGCGTCCTCCGGCACAACCTCCGCAACGACCTGACGGTGGTGCTGGGACTGGCCGACGCGCTGGCCGCTCGATTGGACGACGAGGACCACCTCTCCCTGCTCGACCGGCTGCAGCGAAAGACAGCCGACGTCGCCTCGCTCAGCGACCGCGCCCGCGAGATCGAACGCTCCATCCGGCGGGGGGACGCCGACAGCGCGCCGGTCCCGGTCGTCGAGGCCGTCGCCTCGCTCGTCGAGACCTACGAGCGGAGCCACGACGTGACCGTCGAAACGGCGTTCCCGGAGACGGACGCTCGCGCGGCCGACGGCCGGTTCACCCGAGTCGTCGAGGAGCTGCTGAACAACGGCGTCGAGCACGCGGGAGCGGACCCGGGTCTCTCGCTGGAGATCGGGGTGACGGAACGGGAGGTGTCGGTCACGGTCGCGGACGAGGGACCCGGCATCCCGGCGCACGAACTCGACGTGTTGACCGGTGAGGAGCCCATCACGCAACTGAGTCACAGCAGCGGACTGGGGCTGTGGCTCGTCGTCTGGCTGACCGAGTCCTACGGGGGGACAGTGACCTTCGACGGCACGGACGAGACCGGGACGGTCGTGACGCTGACGCTCCCGCGGACGGGCGGTTAGAGCGACTCTCGGATGCGCTCGGCGAGGACGTCGTACTGCTCGGTCCCCGTGCCCTTCTGGACGAACGCGGTCACGCCGGCGTCCGCGGCCTCGGGCCGGACATCCTCCGGCTCGCGGGCGCTGAACAGGAAAAACGGGAGCGCTTCGTCGCGTTCGCGAACCGCCGTACAGAGTTCGACGCCGTCGAGCCTCGGCATCTTGTAGTCGCTGACCACGGCGTCGTACTCGCCGGAGAGCGCCATCTCGAGGGCCCGCTCCGGGTCCGCTTCCATCGTCACCTCGAAGTCGTCTTCGCGCGCGAGGAAGGTCCCGACGATCTCGAGCACGTCCCGGTCCTCGTCCACCACTAGTACCTCCACACTCATCGACTAGCAGTCGTCGCTACTGGCGTAAAATACCTCTGTCACCGCATCGCATCCAGTTCGACGAACACCGAGCGGTCGGCGCTGAGCCACGTCGACATCCGAGCGACGCCGGAGAGCCCCGGCGGATAGACGGTGCAGCGGTCCGGCCCGTCGCTGTACTGCACCACGGTCATGGACAGTTCCACGTCGGGCCGCCTTGGGGAGGTGTGGGTGTCGTCAGCAACCCGGTCCGGTTCGGTGCTCATTGCCTCTACGCGTGACATCGGTGACTGCGCCTAAAACGGCTGCTAAGAACTCTCGGTAGGGCTATTGATACGGGACGCCGTAGCCCGTGGGAATCGTCTACGCGGCCTGTCCGGTGTCGACCTCGCCGTCGATGCGGACGAACCCGTAGTCACACTCCGGACAGTGCCACTTGACCTTCGTTCCGAGGTGCATCGTCGTGCTCGCGACCTTCCAGAAGTTGCGGTACTCCTCACACTCGGGACAGTAGTGCTCCAATTCGAGGCTCATGCACGCCGGTTTCGAGCGAGACCAATTGAAGTTCCCGGTTTCGTGGGCGGGGAGACCCCAACAGGCAAGCCGACGGGGCACCGAGCGGGTATATGGCATCCGATTCGCCGCGACCGTCGGCGCTCTCACTCGACGCGGCGGCTCCCCCGCCCGAAGAGACGGCGACTGCGACGTTCGGCATGGGCTGTTTCTGGGGGCCCGACGCCCGCTTCGGCGCGATGCCGGGCGTCGCCCGCACGCGCGTCGGCTACGCCGGCGGCGACGACCCCGAGCCGAGCTATTACTCGCTGGGCGATCACACGGAGGTCGTTCAAGTCGAATACGACCCCGAGGAACTCTCCTACGACGACCTGCTGGACGCGTTCTGGGCGAACCACAGCCCGTTCTCGGCTCCGCATAAGCGACAGTACCGCGGCGTCGTGCTGGCCCACGACGAGAGCCAGCGCGAGGCCGCCGCCGAATCGAAGGCGGCGCTCGAAGATCGAACGGGAAAGACCGTACAGACGGAGATCGAGCCGCTCGACGGGTTCTACCCCGCCGAGGGCTACCACCAGAAGTACGAGCTCCGCTCGACGCCCGTCGCGAGCGACGAGCTCGAATCGCTCTACGGACCGGCGTTCGTCGAGTCGACGGCGGCCGCCCGCCTCAACGGCTTCGTCGCGGGCCACGGCGACGAGGAGCGACGGCGCGCCGTTCTCGCGGACGTGGACCTCTCCCCGGCGGCCCTCTCGGAGGTCCGACGACGGTTCTGAACGGGCTCGGCGGCCGCCCCCGGCTATAAGGCCGTGGCACGCCCATCTCCGGGTATGCCGATCTACACCGGCCGGGGCGACCAGGGGCAGACCGACCTCCGGAACATGGAACGCGTCTCGAAGGACTCCCGGCGCATCGAGGCCTACGGCACCGTCGACGAGGTGAACGCGCTGGTCGGCGTCGTCCGCCCCACCGGGCAGGACGACATCGACGAGCACCTCCGGGAGATACAGAACCACCTCCACATCGTCCAGGCGGACTTCGCCAACCCGCAGCCCGAGGAGGGCGACCCGCGGATCACCGAGGACCACGTCGACGAGATCGAGGCCATCGTCGACGAGGCCAACGAGGAGCTCGACCCGCTGGAGTCCTTTATCCTGCCGTCGGGGTCCGAACCGGGCGCGAAACTGCACCACGCCCGGGCGGTCTGTCGGCGGGCCGAGCGCCGAGCCGTCTCGTTCACCGCCGAGGAGGCCGGCGTCAACGAGACCGCCATCGTCTACCTCAACCGGCTCTCGGACGCGCTGTTCACGCTCGCGCGTCTGGTCAACAAGCGCGAGGGCGTCCGCGAGGAGAACCCGGAGTACTGAGTCTAACGCTTTTCCAACTCCGGCACCGAGTGCTAGCCGTCGATGCCGAACACAGTTTCACCGGACGTGACGATGCGCGGCCCGACCGGCGAGCGGCCGCTGACCGTCGTCGCCGGCGTTCACGGCGACGAACAGAGCGGCGTCCGCGCCGTCGAACGCGTCCTAGACGCGGGCCACGAGTTCGAGCGAGCGGTCCGGTTCGTGACGGCGAACCCGCCGGCGGTCGACGCCGGCGAGCGGTACCTCGACGTAGACATGAACCGGGTGTTCCCGGGCGACGCCGATAGCGAGGACAGAGAGCGCCGGCTCGCGGCGGAGCTCCTCGATATCATCGGCGACGCGCCGGCGATCGCCCTCCACGCGACACACGCCACGTCGGAGCCGATATCGCTGGTATCGCGTGAACAGCCCGGGGCGGTCGAGACGGCCGCCGGGATGGCGACGACGCCGGTGGTCGATACGACCGACACGGTCGAGGGCGGACTGAATCGGTTCGGGCAGGTCGTCACGGTCGAGACCGGGAAGCAGGGGACCGAGGAGGCCGTCGAGACCGGCGTCTCCGTCGTCGAGGCGTTCCTCCGCTTCCACGGCGCGCTCCCGGGAGAGACGCCGGACGCCGCGCCGACGTTCTATCAGGAGGACAGCGTCATCGAGAAACCGGACGACGCGCCCGAGGACGCCACCTGTGAGGACCTCTACGACCTGCACGTCGAGAACTTCGAACGCGTCGACGAGGGCGACGTCTGGGCCACCGTCGACGGCGAAGAGCTGATCGCCGAGGAGGCGTTCATCCCCATCCTCATGTCCGAGTGTGGCTACGACGACATCTTCGGCTACAAGGGCCACGTCGCCGGTGAGACGCTTTCTACGGCCCGCGAGCACTGGGACCTTGAGTAAGCCGGGCGTGGGCATTTATCCGTCGCCCGGCAACGACACGTATGGCGAATCGACCGGACGCGGCGGAGTTGCCGACGAGCAGCGACCTCCCGGACAGCCCGATCCACACGACCGGCACGGACCACCTCACGATCGTCGGTAGCAACGCGGAGGACACCATCGCGTTCTACCGCGACCTGCTCGGCATGCCGCTGGTGATGCGGGAGCCGAACCGCGACGACCCGGACTCGACGCACCTCTTCTTCGACGCCGGCGACGGCCGCATCCTGACGTTCTTCGTCGGCGACCGGACCTCGGACCCGCGGCCGATCCGACCGACGGTCGGCGGCGTTCACCACGTCTCTTTCAGCGTCGACCCCGAGAAGTTCCGCGAGATGCGCGACGCGCTGACCGAGGCCGGGAGACATTTCAACGAGTTCGACCGCGGGATCTTCCACTCGGTGTACACCCGGGACCACAACGGGTTACTGGTCGAACTGGCGACCGACAGATACGAGGTCCCCGACGACCGCCGGGGCGAGGTGATGGCCCTCGCCCAGCGCCTCCGCGAGGAGGACGAGGCCGACTACGCGAAGGACGAACACATCGAGGGGGCGCTCGAAGAACTCGGCCTGCCGGCCGAAGCCCACGACCTCCCCGACGCCGACGGCGGCGCGAGCAGCGTCCAGTAGCTCCGAACGCCGGATCGCCCACAGTTTCTTATCGGACGGACACTTCCCACAGCCTATGACCGCTACTTTCGAACTGTACAGGGACTCGGCGGACGAGTGGCGGTGGCGACTGCGCCACTCGAACGGGAACGTCATCGCGGACGGCGGCGAGGGGTACGCGAGCAAGGCGAAGGCCAAGCAGGGCATTCGGAGCGTGAAATCCAACGCGCCCGACGCCGAAATCGAGGAGCGGTAGCGCGTCCGGCGGCCGCGTGGGTTCGCAATAGCAAAGTGAGCGGCCCGGAAGGGTGAGGTATGAAAGCGACCGCGAAGGCCCACCCGATCCAGGGACTGGTCAAGTACCACGGGATGCGAGACGAGGAGCTTCGGCTCCCGTACCACGACAGCATCTCCGTCTGTACCGCGCCGAGCCACTCGAAGACAACGGCCGAGTTCGACCCCGACCGCGAGGAAGACAGCTACGTCATCGACGGTGAACCCGTCGAAGGCCGCGGGGCCGAACGCATCGACGCCGTCGTAGAACACGTCCGCGAGTTGGCGGGCATCGACCACGCGGTCCGCTTCGAGTCCGCGAACGACTTCCCCACCAACATCGGCTTCGGCTCCTCGTCGTCCGGCTTCGCCGCCGCGGCGATGGCGCTGGTCGAGGCCGCCGGACTGGAGATGACCCGCCCGGAGATCTCGACGGTCGCCCGACGCGGCTCCTCCTCCGCGGCCCGCGCGGTCACGGGCGCGTTCTCGCACCTGCGGACCGGGATGAACGACGAGGACTGCCGGAGCGAGCGCATCGAGACCGACCTCGAAGACGACCTGCGAATCGTCGCGGGGATGGTCCCCTCCTACAAGGAGACCGAAGCCGCTCACAAGGAGGCCGCCGACAGCCACCTGTTCGAGGGGCGGATGGCCCACATCCACGGCCAGATCTCAGACATGCGCGACGCCCTCCACGACGCCGACTTCGACCGGGCGTTCGAACTCGCCGAGCACGACTCGCTGTCGCTGGCCGCGACGACGATGACCGGTCCCGCCGGGTGGGTCTACTGGCAACCGCGCACGATCGAGATCTTCAACGCCGTGCGGGAACTCCGGAACGAGGAGGATATCCCGGTGTACTTCTCCGTCGATACCGGCGCGAGCGTCTACGTCAACACCACCGAGCGGCACGTCGACCGGGTCGAGGAGACGGTCGCCGACTGCGGCGTCGACACCCGCGTCTGGGGCGTCGGCGGCCCCGCCCGCGTCCTCGACGAGGACGAAGCGCTGTTCTGAGTTCCAACTTCTGACGCGGGCTGGAACAGGACTATCCCGCTTCGGACCGAATCTCGGGCCATGCGTGTCGCCGTTCTCGGTGCCGGGTACGCCGGTCTCACACTCGCCAGAAAGCTCGAACGGTCGCTGCCGGACGAGGCGGACCTCGTCGTCGTCGACGAGCGGTCCGACCACCTCGTCCAGCACGAACTCCACCGCGTCGTCCGGCGACCGTCGCTGGCCGACGACATCACGGTCGAGCTGGAGTCGGTGCTCGACTGCGAGGTCCGTCGGGCGTCGGTGACCGACCTCGACGCCGACGCGGGCGAGGCGACGTTGGCTCCCGCGGACGGCGACGAGGAGACGCTCGGCTACGACGTGGGCGCGGTGTGTCTCGGCGCGGAGACGGCCTTCTACGACCTCCCGGGCGTGCGCGAACACGCGACGCCGCTGAAGCGCCTCGACCACGCCCGCGAGATCCGCGCGGACTTCCTCGCTCTCGGCGACGGCGACCGGGTCGTCGTCGGCGGCGCGGGTCTCTCCGGCGTCCAGGTCGCCGGCGAACTGGCGGCGCTGGCCGACGAGGAGGGCGTCGACGCCGAGGTGCTGCTCCTTGAACAGTTGGACGCCGTCGCCCCGTCGTTCCCCGAGTCGTTTCAGGAGGCCGTCCACGAGTCGCTCGTCGACGCCGGCGTGACCGTCCGCACGGGCACCGGCGTCGCGGCCGCCGCGGACGGCGCGATGATGCTCGACTCCGACGAGAAACTCACCTACGACCAGTTCGTCTGGACCGGCGGCATCCGGGGACCGAGCGCGCTCGACGACGAGCGCCCGGTCGTCAGGGCGGACCTCAGACTGGGCGAGTCGACGTTCGCTATCGGCGACGCCGCCCGCGTGGTGGACAGCAACGGCGAGGGCGTCCCCGCGAGCGCCTCGGCGGCGATCCGCGAGGCCAGCGTCGCCGCAGAGAACGTCGAAGCGCTGGTCGAACACCGATTGGATCGCGAGGACGGTGCGTTCGAACCGCGTCTCACGCAGTATCGGTTCGAGGTCCCCGGCTGGCTGGTGTCGGTCGGCGACGACGCCGTGGCGAAGGTCGGGCCGACGATCCTCACCGGTCGCGCCGCGCTGGCGCTGAAGACGACGGTCGGCGCGGGCTACCTCGGCAGCGTCGGCGCGAGGAAGAACGCCTCGGACCTCGTCCGCGAGGAGCTGGGCATCGACGTCTCCGGGGGAAACGCGACCGACGACCTGACTGACGACCTCACGGAGGAACTCCCCGACGACGTGGTGGACGCCGCTGAGTCGGACGACCGGCGGGACGGCACGTAACCATGTCTGCTCTCAGCACGCTCTTCCCGATAGCGTTCGCCCTCGGCCTCGCGCTGGTCCACCTGTTCGCCGGTCGGCTCACGTTTCTGGACGTGATACCGCGGAGTCGCTGGCTGTCGCTCTCGGGCGGCAGCGCCGTCGCCTACGTCTTCGTTCACATCCTACCGGAGATTCAGAGCGCGGGGACGGACATCGACCAGACAGCGAGCCTCCTCGTCAGGTTCGAACACCACGTCTACCTCATCGCGCTCCTCGGTTTCACGGGATTCTACGGCATCGAGCAGTACGTGCGAAAAGCCAAGGCGCGAAGCGAGGACGAGGGGGGCGACGCCGAGGCACACGGCGTGTTCTGGGTCCACATCGGGACGTTCACGCTCTACAACGTCCTCATCGGCTATCTGCTCCTCCATCGAGAGGAGAGCGGCGTCGCGTCCCTGGCGATCTTCTTCGTCGCCATGGCGCTGCACTTCTTCGTGAACGACTACGGTCTCCGCGAGTACCACGGGAGCGCGTACCGCCGGTACGGTCGGTGGGCCCTCGCCGCGGCCGTGTTCGCCGGCCTCGGACTCGGCTACGTCGTCGAGGTGAGCGAACTCCTGCTGGCGGTCCTCTTCGCGCTGCTGGCGGGCGGGATCGTCCTCAACGTCATCAAGGAGGAACTGCCCGCCGAGCGGAAGAGCCGGTTCTGGGCGTTCCTGGCGGGCGTCGTCGGCTACACCGCGCTGTTGCTGTCGATTTGAGCGGCCGGATCGAGCGGACGGTTCAGTCGTCCGCGCTCGTCGCCGCGTCGAGCGCGTCGTCGGGTTCGACCCAGATGACGAACTGGTCGTGGTCCTCGCGGTCGACGACGCCGTTGACGTACTCCCCGTCGACCGGCGGGTCGTTGACCTCCGACTCGGCGACGGGGACGACCTGTCGGACAGCGTCGACGACCCACCCGACCGCGCCTTGCTCCCCGAACATCCCCGGGTCGAAGACGACGATGAGGGTCTTCTCGCCGTCGGCGTCGACGTCCATCATCCGCTTGGGGTCGAGGATGGTCGTTATCTGCCCGCGGAGGTCGACGACCCCCTCGACGTAGTCGGGCGTGTTGGGGACGCGCGTGACCGCGTCGCGCTTGACTATCTCCTCGACGTACTCGATGTCGAGGCAGTAGTACTCCTCGCCGAGCGCGAACTCGAGGACGCGAACCATCTCCTCCTTCTGGCCCGTCTCTTCCCCGATCGCCGCCCTGGCCGACCCTTCGACTCGATCGCCGTCGCCCGTCGCCATCGCTTCTTCCAGAAGCTGCTGGTCCGGGAGTTCGACGCCGGTCGGTCCCCGCATCGGCGAGGCCGTCGCGGCGATATCGTCGGACTGCACCCCGCCCGCACCGCCGGTCGCAGGAGCGTCGTCGGCGACCTGCGCGGCGGCCGCCGCGGCTCGTTCGGCGGCCGCGGTCGCGTCCGACTGGGCACCGGTTCTCTCGGCCGAGTCGATTCCGTCGCCCGCCTGCTCGGCCGCCGCAGCGGTCGGCTCGTCGGAGTCGGCCGTCGAGTCATCGTCATCCGGACCGGAGGCTGGCTCTGGCTTTGCATCCGTGTCTGCCGCTACGTCCGTCTCTGCACCCGAAGCGGCCTCTCCCGCCCGGTCCGACGACGCTCCGTCGCCGTCCGTCGTCTGCTCGTCGTCCGCTCTGTTCCCCTGGCGCATGTCGCGGATGCGCTCTGCTCTGTCCATACGGTCGTCGTCGCTCATGCTGGTATCTCCGTGTAGCCGAACTGCCTGTCCAGATCCGCGGCGATGTCCTCGAACACCGCGCTCATGTCGCACTCCTCGTCGCTCCCGAACAGCGAGTTGCCCCGCGTGTACGCCCGCTGGAGGGCCACGCGCTTGCGGACCCGCCAGACCGGGCTGTCGGGGAACGCGGCGTCGAACCACTGGAGCATCGTCTCGTCTTCCGAGGTCGTCTCGATGCGGTTGGCCACCACGCCGAGCGTCCGCACCGAAGTGCCCGTCTGTCGCTCCAAGGCCGCCATCTGGTCCATCAGGAGCTCGATGGCGCGCTCGGAGGTGGCCTCCGCGAGCGCCGGGACGAGGATGTTCCCCGCGGCGAAGACGGCGGCGTCGGTCAGCTTGCCGTAGAACGGCGGGGAATCGATGACGACGTAATCGTACCCGGGGACCGTCGAGAGCGCGCGGTCCAGCGTATCGAGCGCGTGGTCGCCGGTGACCGTCTTCGGCGTGACGTTCAGCGCGAACGCCGAGAGCGCCGCCGGGTCGACGTCGTGATCCCCCGTGCGGACCCGGGCGATGAGATCCGCGACGGTCAGTTCGTGTTCGGCCTGTAGCATGTCGATGCTAGAGGGGACGACGTCCATCTCCTCGTGTTCGACCACGAGGTCGGCGAGGCCGTTGGGGTCGCCGGTCAGCACGTCGAACAGCGTCGGCGGCTGCGCGTCGTAGGCCTCGGCGAGGCCCAGTCCCTCCGTGGCGTTGCCCTGCGGGTCCAAGTCCACGAAGAGGACGTCCCGCCCGCGGTCGCTCAGGGCACCGGCTACGTTGATCGCTACCGTCGTCTTGCCGGTCCCGCCCTTCGCGTTCGTCACGCAGATACGGGCCGGATCGGACGTGGACTGGCGGTTCATCGTCGAAGTGAGCGAACGTCTGTGACGGGTGCGTATAAAAATACGCCCCCGATTATCAACGGCGGAACTGAGGGGCGACGGCCGAATCGGCGGCGAGAGCCCGGTGAACGGCGTCTGACGACCGTCGGACGAATGTAAGATTTAACTTCACGTAGTTGAAACACAAGTGGCAATGACCATCAACCCGCGCGACTACGACCTGGACGAACTGCGGAAGATCGCCCGCCAGCGCGGCGACCGGGAGAACGGAAACGGCCTCGGCGAGGGCGGGATACCCGACCCGGGCGATCTCGACGTGGGGTTGGAAGACGGCGACGAGGAAGTCGTGGCCGGCAGTTCTCTCCGGTCCGGGCTGTACCGCGAACTGCTCCCGTTTCTGGCCGGTGACAGTCAGGAGAAGCCGTATCTCGGTACGCTTCCGGAGACGTACGCCGCCGAGTTCGTCGTCTTCGAGTGGCTGGAGTTCCTGTTGATGCACTCGGGTTATCAGGGGGCCGACGAGGCGCTGGCCTACTACGAGTCCATCGACTGGATCACCGAAGAGGTCGAGGCCGACCTCTCGGACTACTTACTGGGAATCGACGAGTCGGCGACCAACGACGGCAACGACCTCAGCGTGGACGACCACATGCTGAGTCTGGTGTACGTCGCGAAACTGGCCGCGATGACGTAGCGCAGTCCGCGGGTGGTCACTATCAACGCTGATTCTTGACGAGAGGATATATATCGAGGCGGGGATAAGACGGGAGACATGAGTGACGACGACGCGGCCGACTCGGCGTCCGGCAGCGGTCGGTCGGTGCCGGTGGGTGTGAAACTCGGCAGCACCCGGACGGTCATCGCCCTGCCCGACGACCACGGGACCGAGAACCGAATCATCAAGACGCTGACCTGCATGGCGACCTACGAAGACGCCCTGACCGGCGAGGAGAAGGTCCTCTACGGCGAGGAGGCCGCCCGCGAGTACCCCGACCGCGTTCAGTACATGCTCCGGTCGGGCCTGCCCGAAGACGCTGACCGCGCGGAGATGACCAAGACGTTCTTCGAGGCCCTCATCGAGGAGAACGACATCCCGGCCGACAGCGGCGTCGTCTACGCCATCCCGACCATCGACAACCCCGCCGGGCTGGACAATCTCCGAGCGGTCATCGAGGAGTCCTCTATCGGTATGCGCCTCGTCGAGAGCTATCCCGAATCGCTGTGCGGTTCCATCCCCGCCTTCGGCGAGGGGTTAGAGGCCATCGACGAGATCTTCATCTCGGTCAACATGGGGTCGACGAACCTCGAAGCCTCCGCCTATCGGCGCGGCGAGCAGTTAGCGCCCTTCACGACCGGCGCGGTCACCGGCAACGAAGTCGACCGGATGATCGCGAACTACGTCGAGGAGGAGACGCAGGGGAGAGTCAACGTCGACACGCAGACCGCCCGCGAGTACAAGGAGGAACACGCCGACTTCGTGGAGTTCGAGCCGTTCACGGACATCATCCAGCAGCCCGGCGGCGGCACCCACGAGTTCACCATCGAGCGCTCGGTGATGGACGCCGTCGACGAGTACCTCGACGATGCGGTGGACGAACTCGCCAACACCTTCCTGCCGGAACTGGCCAACGACTACATGAAAGTCTACCAGCTGGCGCTTGACCGACCCATCGTGCTCACCGGCGGGATGGCCTGCATCCCCGGTATCGTCGACGAGTTCGAGGCGCGCCTCAGCGAGGAACTGAACCGCGAGATCGAGGCGACCGCCGCCGAACAGCCCGACGTCGCGCCCACCGTCGGCGCACAGCGCATCGCGGCCCGCCTCGTCGAGAACAGCTAGCGGGCGTTCCCGCCCCAGCAGTCGAGCCACCGCTCGACGGTCGGGCGCGGTCCGAACCGTTCCAGCGCTCGCCCATTCGAGAGAACGGCGAACACCTCGGTATCTATCCGAACGTCGATGCCGGTCGACGGCCGTTCCTCGCTCGCCCCGTACAATCCTACGCGTGGCATGTGCCAGAATAATTTCCCGTCATACCTAAATGTCCGTCAGACGGGCGTCCGCTGTTCGATAGATAGGGACACACGAAGGAAATAGCGAGAGAGAGCGGCCCTTCGGATCTGATTGGGTCCGTTACCCTCCGAATCTTGTAAATACTATAGGTTAGAATCAGAATCTATACGCAGGTATCAAGACTTCCGGCGCTGTAACCCTCGGTGATGGGCGAGATTATCAAAATAAATAATTACGAGGGCGAGCTACCCTCGCTGCTCACGCAGACCGGTTCGGGCGGCGTGTTCTCGGAAGGCTACCTTCACGACCGGGCGGCCGCGGCGGCTCTCGAAGCGACGGAGACGCCGACGTTCGTCCTCACGAACCGCAAGCGCGGGGTGACCGTCGAAACGGCCGAGTCCATCGAGACAGTTCGGCCCGGTCGGGGCTATCGGACGATCGCGGTGGTCACCGACCGACGGGTTCTCGCGCTGGTCGGCGACGAGTCGGGGGACCGAGAAGTGGCGGTGTCGCTCGCGGACGTCGACGAGGTCGAGTGGGAAACGGGGCTCCGCGGCGGCTCTCTCACGGTCGTCCGGGACGGCCACTCGACGGTAGTGATTCGAACGGGGACCGACGGGCTCGAAGCGGTCGCGGAGTACCTCGACGCGGCTTCGCGGGCGTGGCGACGCGTCGAGACCGAGTTCGACGCGGCGACGGAACTGCTCGTGACGGCGACCGAACGCCGGGAGGAGGGCCGCTACGACGAGGCGGCTTCGGCCGTCGAGCGCGCCCGAGAGCGCGCCGAGACGGCTCGGGGCGTCGCGTTTCAGTTCGCCGCGGAGCACGGTGGGACCGCGCTGCAGGAACGGGTCGACTCGCTCGAAGCCCGTTGCGAGCGAACGCTCGCGGCGATACACGTCGGACGCGCCCGCGTGACGACGGACGCCGGTGAGACGCGCTGGCGAGAGGGCGAGTACGAGGCCGCCCACGACGCATACGAGCGCGCGAGCGAGGAGTACGACGCGGCGCTCGCCCTCGACCGCGACGCTATCGACGACGTAGACGGGATCCGCGCCGAGCGAGATCGCCTGAACCGTATCGTCGACCACCTGGAGAAGTCGCCGCTCCGGAAGGCCGTCACGGCGGATAAAGCGGCCGTCGCGGCGGACGACCCCGAGGACGCGATCGAACACTGGCGGGAAGCGATGGCGCACTACCGGACGGCCTTGGAGATCGACTGGGGTGCCGAGAACCGGCGCTTCGCGGGCGACACGGCGACGATTCGGGACCGACTGGGCGCCGTCGCCGAGAACCTCACGGCGGCCCAGCGCACCGTCGCCGTCGATGCGATGCGCGCCGGTGACTGGTACAGCGACGCCGGACAGACAGAGGTCGCGCTGGCGGAGTTCGAGGCCGCCGCCGAGGCGTTCGAGGCGGCGCTCGCGACGGCCCGGGACTGCTATCCCGACGCGGTGTCCCATCTGGCGGCAGAGCGGGACGCGCTCGAACAGCGACTCGAACGGACCGAGGCGCTGGTGAACGGCGACCCTGCTCCAGACCGTATCGAGACGACGGCCGAACCGGACTACGGGGCTTCGGGGACGCTCGGCGACCCGTCCGACGACGGCCCGACGGCGATCGAGGACGCCATCCGCCCGCCGTCGGAGGCCGTCGACTCGCGACGCTCCGAACCGACCGACGAAACCCTCCCGACGGGCGACGAATCCGCCTCGACGGTCGACCGACTCCGCGCGTTGGACGGGGATCGACTCGTCGACGTGGTCGCCGACGTGCTCGACGAGACGGCATGGGAGGCGGAACGGGTCGAACCGGACTCGCCGTTCGACCTGCGAGCGACGCGAGACGGCGACCGGATGGGCATCGTGGTCCACCGCTCGACCACAGACGACGTGACGAGCGACCACGTCGAGCGATGCCGATCGCTCGCCGCGGAAGCGACGGTGGACGCGGTGTTGTTCGCGACCGTCCAGCGACTCCCGGCGGACGTCACGCCGCTTCCGGCGGACGACGACGTGCGCCTGTTCGACGGCGCGAGTATCGCCGCAGTCGTGGACGCACAGAGCGTCAATCTGCTGGACGACGCCCGACCGATAGCGGGCGAGCGGGAACAAAGCTTATAGCCGCGTAAGTATCACTATCAATCATGAACTGCCCGAACTGCGACACGCGAATGACGTACAACGACGAGACGACGAAACTGACAGAGTTCGTCTGTCCGGTCTGTCACGACACCGTCATCGACTGGAAGTCCGCCGCCAGAAGCGCCCGCCTCGCCTGAGTACCTCTCTTCTCCGACTCCGTTCTGCAGTGGCGACGCCGTTTTCCGATAGGTCGAGCAGGTACGTGCACGAACGAGCACGAACGATTGCCGAACGCTTTTATATTTGAGAGGGTGAGTCCACGTAATGGCAGAGTCGCTGCGCGTCGGCTGTCTCTTCGTCGACTCGCGTTCCGACGAGCAGATCGCGGCGTACGAGTGGTGCGAGAGCGCGTTCGACGACGTCGACCGCGTCTCGCTCTCGACGGTCGAGCCGACCGCGTACGACGTTCTCTGGTGGCACCGCGACGGGGAAATCGAGCCGGAGCGGCTCGCCGACGGCGGGGACGCGCTCGCGTCGTTCGTGCGGGGCGGCGGGTCGCTGTTGCTGACGCTCGGCGCGATGGCCGCGGTCGAACCGCTCGGCTTCGACGCCGTCGGTCCCGACGCCGTCGGCTGGGAGGAGATCTCCGAGCCGGTCGGGCCGCTGTGGAAGGCGCTGGCCGCTGACCACCCCATCGCAGAGGGGTTCGACACGCTCAGAGTCCACACACGCGGCCCCGGTGTAACGGTGCCTTACGCCCGCTACGAGACGGTCGCGCCGACGGATGGGGACCTGTTGGCCAGTACGGCCCGAGGGACGACGGACGTGGTCAAGCAGATGTCGACCGTCTCCTGGCGACCGGGCGACGGCCACGTCCTCGGCATCGGGTCGGCGGTCTCCTTCCGCCAGCCCACGCACGACATCTGTCGCGGGAACCGCGAGACGCTCGTCTCGAACGCGCTCTCGGCGCTGGCCGGCAGCGAGACGGTCCCGCTCTCGGGACGGCCCAAGTCCGTCGAGGCGTTCGCGGAGATGCGCGCGGAGTTGGCCGACGACCCACACCGGCCGACGTACCACGTCACGCCGCCCGCGAACTGGCTCAACGACCCGAACGGTCTCATCCATTGGAACGGTCGCTATCACCTGTTCTATCAGTACAACCCGACCGGGCCGTTCCACAACACTATCCACTGGGGCCACGCGGTCAGCGACGATCTGGTTCACTGGGAGGACGAACCGGTCGCCCTCTCGCCCTCGCCGGACGGCCCGGACCGGGACGGCTGTTGGTCGGGCTGTGCGGTCGACGACGACGGGACGGCGACCATCCTCTACACCGGCGGCCGCGACAAGAAACAACTGCCCTGCATCGCCACCGCGGCCGACGAGGGCCTGACCGCGTGGCGAAAGGACCCCGACAACCCGGTCATCGAGGAGATGCCGACCCAGCCCGAGGTCCTCCGGACCGAACACTGGGACGGGGAGTTCCGCGACCACTGCGTCTGGCGCGAGGACGGCGTCTGGCACCAGCTGATCGGGGCCGGGATGGAGGGCGGCGGCGGCGCGGCCCTGCTGTACGTCTCCGAGGACCTCCGGGACTGGGAGTACCGCGGGCCCATCCTGACCGGCGATCGCGACACCGCCGGCACCGTCTGGGAGTGTCCCGAACTGCTCGACTTCGGCGAGCGACAGCTGCTGCACGTCTCGAACTACGAGGACGTGGTGTACTTCCTCGGAACCTACGAGGACGGCGAGTTCGACGTCGAGCGCCGCGACAAGCTCGACCACGGCGACTTCTACGCCCCCCAGTCGATGTGGACCGACGACGGCCGCATCCTCACCTGGGGCTGGATTCCCGAGGCGCGGGACGTGAGCGCCCAGTGGGACGCCGGGTGGTCGGGCGCGATGTCGCTGCCCCGCGAACTCGCGCTCGCCGACGACGGCGGCCTCTGCCAGCGGCCCGCTCCGGAGCTCAAAGCGCTTCGCGGGGCCAACGTCTGTCACGACGAGATCCGACTGGACGGAAGCGACCGCCGGACGCTCGACGTCGACAGCAGGGCGTTCGAGCTCCGCGCGACGGTCCGCCTCGAAGACGCCGAGCGCGTCGAACTCTCCGTGCTGGAGACGCCCGACCGAGACGAGTACACGCCCATCCGGTACAGCCACACCAGCGAGATATCGGTCGACCGGGCGCGGGCGAGCCACGACCCGCAGGCGACCAGCGCCACCCAGCGGATGCGAGTCACGCCCTACGACTCGCCGCTCTCGCTTCGCGTGTTCGTCGACGGCTCCGTCGTCTCCGTGTTCGCCAACGAGCGCCACTGTCTGACGACTCGCGTCTACCCGACCAGCGAGGACGCGACGGGCGTCTCGCTGTCGGCCGAGAGCGGCCGGGCGACGGTCGCGTCGCTCGACGTCTGGGAGATGGGCGGCGCGTGGTCGGCCGAGCCGAGAGAATAGCCCCGATCGGAGTCAGTCGTCGCTACCGCCGTGATACCGCTCACTCGCGCCGGCTCCGTCGTCCTCGCGCGCTCGCCGAATCAGTTCCGCTTCCGTCGGCGGCAGCGACTCGCCGGCCATCGGGATCTCCCAGTGGCCGAGCTTCCCGATGATACGCGTGCGAGTCCCGTCCACGTCGAGGCGGAGCGTCGGCGCGAGCGTCCCGCCGAAGCGCCGCATCTGCTCGGCCTCCGAGAGGTGTGCGATGTCGTCGAGGACCGGCCCGGCGAAGTCGAAGTAGTTGAAGAAGCTCTGGACGAGCACCTCGTCGCCGTGGGCGAACGCCATCCACGAGTACGACTGGAACGGCGCGTTCTCGGGGTTCGTGACGACCAGCCCCGACCCGTTCAGCGGGACGTACTCGCCGCGGAAGTCCTCGGCGACGAAGCCGTACAGCGCGTCGAATCCCTCCAACCCCGGCGCGAACGTGTGGAGGTGACTGGAGACGAAGAGGTAGTAGCGGCCGTCCCTGTAGACGACGTGGGGCCGTTCGAGTTCCTGATTGGTGCCGACGGCATCTAAGAGCGGGTCGTCGAGCTCCCACTCCAGCGGGTCGCCGGTGGGCGAGCGAGCGACGCCGACGCTGCCGTTGAACTCCTGTTGAGCGACGTCGCCGTCACAGGCGTCGCTGCCCTCGGGGACCGGGGAGTTCGCCTCGAAGAGGAGCCACGTCTCGCCCGTCTCGGGGTCCTCGAAGAACCACGGGTCCCGGAAGGTGTAGATCATCCCGCGGGACTGGTCCTCGCGCTCGTAGCGCTCGCCGTCCGGGGAGAGCAGTTCGTGGTGGGTCCACGGCCCGCGGAGAGCGAAGCCGCCGTCGGCGTCGATGGTGCCGCCGCCCGCGCCCACGATGCGCTGGGCGTAGGTGAGCTCCTCGGCGTCGTCCTGGCCCGCAGCCGTATAGAAGACGTAGACCGAGCCGTCGTCGTACAGCGCCGATCCGGCCCACTGGCGCTGGCCCAGCGCTTCCTCGAAGACCGGGCCGGCGTCGTGCCAGTTCCGGCCGTCCGCCGAGTAGAAACAGCGGATGGTCGCCACGTCGTGTCGCTTCCCCGGCAGGAGGTCGGCGGGCGCGGTCAGCGAGAAGCAGACGCGATAGCCCTCGACCTCCGCGAGCGTCCCGTCGCGCTCGCGCAGAAACCACGTGTCCCAGATGTGGACGTGGGGTATCTGATCGTTCTCGGGCGGATAGAAGACCGGAGCCACCGTCTCGTCCGTGCGTTCGATACCGCTCGCCTGCGCTCGCGTCCAGCCCGAACGAGCGCGAAACCCGGGCGCGCCGCCGTCGAGTGAGTCTTCGGTCATGGCTCCGTCTGCGTCCACGACCGGGATAGACGTTTCGGACGACTACAACAGCTGTTGTATCTGAATTTCGCAGACTCCGAGGGGACCGTCGGCGACTGCCGCGGGTTCACTCCTCGGCCGACTCGTCACCGTCGGCGCGGCCGACGCCCTCGGGCGCGTGGATGTTCAGCGGCCGGACCCACTGATACCAGACGAAGAGGATGCCGAGGCCGTACCCGAGCGCCCAGACGGCGCTGCCGACCCAGGGGTAGCCGAGCTGGGAGAGAAAGCCGTTGGCGAGACCGGGTACGATGATGATGGCGGCGACGGTTCCCGCCAGCGCCAGTGCGTCGTTGCGATTCATCGGCCGCTCACCACCGCACGCCAGGCGGTCATACGTGGAGGTAGCGCGCAGAGCGGTTTAGGCGTGGCGCTTCCTCGCCCGCTGGTTCCCGCGACCCGCGATTCGTCGCCCTCGCAGCCGCCCCATTTTTATCGCAGTACGCCCTACGCCGGATGACGGGAATGTCTCAGAACCATACTGGCCGGTCGTCACAAGAAGACATTGCGTGGTGCTACGACGCCGTCCACCGAGTGTCACGGACGTTTAGCCTCACGATTTCGGAACTCGACGAGCCGATGGCCCGCGACATCTGCGTCGGATATCTCCTCTGCCGAGTCGCCGATACCATCGAGGACGCCGGACACATCCCCCCGGCGGCGCAAGCGGAGCTCCTCCGTCTCTACAGCAGGACGCTCGACCCGGCCGCCGACGCCTCGGTCCGGGCGTTCGACGACGCCGCCGAACAGTGGCTTCCGGGGACGAGAAACGCCGACTGGGAAGTGGTCGACAACGCCTCCCGCGCGGTCGGCGTCTTCCGCTCGCTCGAACGCTCCTCGCTCGAAACCATCAGAAAGCCGGTCCGCGAACTCGTCGACGGGATGGCGATGTTCGTCGACCGATACGCCGAGGAGGGCGGCCTGCGCATCCAGACGCTCGACGAACTGGAGGAGTACTGCTGGTACGCCGCCGGGACCGTCGGCACGCTCGTCACCGGGCTCGTCTCCCACGAGGCGACCGACGAGCAGGTCGCGCGGATGGAGGAGAACGCCCGCGCGTTCGCCCTCCTCCTCCAGTTGGTCAACGTCGCCAAGGACGCCGCCACCGATTTAGAGGAGGAGAACAACGTCTACCTCCCGCTAGAACTTCTAGCTGAGCAGGGACTAGATCACAACGACGTCGGCGACCCGGCACACACCGACTCGCTGGTGCCGGTCATCGAGCAGGTCACCGATCGCGCCGAGGGCTACTTAGACGGCGCACAGACGTGGCTCAAGGCGATGCCCGAAACCCGCGGCAACAAGCTCTCGGCGTGGGCCATCCCGTTCCTGCTCGCCGTCGGCACCATCCGAGAGCTCCGTCAGCGGCCCGCCGACGTCATCGAGGAGGGGAACGTCAAGATCTCCCGCGAGGAGGTCCACGCGGTCTGCCAGCAGTTCGTCGGCGACGGGGAACCCCCGCTCGGGGAACTCCGCCGGAAGATCCGACAGCGACCGCTCCACGAGTACTGAGACCGCAACCGGCCGGTTCGACTGGTTCGACCGCCACTTTCATCGCTCGGCCGCGTAATCCTGAAACGGTAGACGCGCTTAGGTGGTGCTATGCCCGAGACGCTCGAACTGCCGAACGGCGACGTCGTCTCGCCCGAGGACGTGTTCCTCTACAACGACTACCCGTATCGCCTCGTCTGGAGCGACGGCGACCACGCCTTCGAACTCTCGCCGCTGTACTGGGGCGACAGCGGGATGGACGTCCCCTTCCCCGACCGCGAGGCGCTGGTCGACCAGTGGGAAGCCGACTCGAGAGGACTGCTGACCGACGAGGAGTGGGCCGGCTGGCTCGACGACGCCAGCGACGACCCGCGCTTCGACGACGAGGAGGTCGCACAGCTGGCCGCGGAGCTACCGACCGACTGGGAGCCAGCAGGCGACGAATCCGAGTCCGGTGGCGGCCTGCGGGACAGACTGGGCCTCTAAGGCGAGAGAAGCGGTCGTCGACGGCCGCCGGTACGTCGGATCCCTCTCAGGGCGTCTCGATGTACGCGTAGTTCTCGCGGGCCTGCAGTTTCGTGAGCTCGCCGACGCCCGCGGGCACGGTCTCGACGCCGTCGATCAGCTCGGACTCGGTGATGCTGAACGCGTCCATCGAGTTCTGACAGGCGCGAAACGAGACGCCGTCCTCGACGAGCGAGCGCACGCGGTCGGGCTGTTCCGACGTCGACTCCGCCAGTAGTTTGATACCCGCGCCGTTGGCGACGAGGACGACGTTTTCGACCTCCGTCGAGTCGTCGGCGAGCAGGTTCGCCACGTTGTTGAGCGCGTGTTGCTGTTCGTCGGTGTCCGAAGCGAAGTGAAAGACAGTACTCATCGTTGGTTCAGGGGTCGTGGTCTCGGTTTCAGTCTCGGTCTGTTCCGCCGTCGCCGTCTCTGTGTCGGTGCTCTCGGCCGGTGTCCCGCTACCGGTGTCGCCGTCGCCCGAGCAACCGGCGACGCCGACCGCGGTGAGTCCACCCGCCCACCGGAGGACCGCTCGTCTGGGATGTTCGTCTGCCACGGTGTCGCTTCGAACTGGAGCGGCCTTACTACGACGTTGCTAAACCGGGTATCCGAGTGTGAAACACCACAATCTCCACCGTAGAACGGTTCGGATCAGCAAGTAGTGTATGGGACGGAGTTGAACCGGAGCGAGACTCCCTGAATACATTTGCCGTTCACGGATTGTTCGCGACAAAATGGGGGTTGAGGCGGAGTTGAGCCGACTGAAGACTCGCTTGTGACAGGACTATATACTGGTAGTGAAAATAAGTGCGACAGTAGCAACAAGGATGATAGCAAGTGTGAGTTTCCACGATAAGCCGTTTCCATTGGTGGTTTCTTTTGGCACATCAATTGTCTCAGAATAATCTTGATAGGGTGCAAGCGTTGATGCATTACACTCATCGCATGTGAATGGTTTCCGGTCATGGACGTAGTTACATTTCTTGCAGTACCATTGTCCAGACGATGGTGAAGAAGTGGAAGAAGACGTGCTTGCCGAGGTTGAACGATGCTGGGTAAAGACCGTGCCCTCACACTTAGAACATCTCTCAGGATTCGAACTATGAATTTCACCGCAAGTATCACACTCCCACTTCAACCCTGTACCCCCGAACCTATCCAGTAGACCCATTTTATCGTAATCTCTTGTAGGTTGATAAAACGTTAGTGGTTAGAATGTCAATCAGGACAACATAGTTGGCTCGTTGCTTGTTTGGGGGATATAACTCAGCGCGGTTTCCGGCTGCTACAAAGGGGCCTCCCCGGGTTGCGGCGAAGTTTTTTTTTATTGCGCGCGGATCTCCCTAATGATAGCCTGTCTGCCGTCTGGTGGTTTCAGAGGGTACCACCCGCAGTCCGTGTGAATTGGTTTGCGAGGTGTCCACCGAATCGCAAGACGGCGGTGGTTTCACCTCTTTGATAGACGACCAGAGAATGAGTGGGTTGGGGCGGAGTTGAACCGCCGACTTCCTCCGTGTGAAGGAGGTATCATAACCGGACTAGATCACCAACCCGGTGCACCTGTGGCTATTCGACCGGTTACATTAAGAATTGCGTTCCGACTACGCCTCGGTCCGGTCTTTCTGCCGATGGACGCCCACCTTTTCGCGGGCGTCGGCGATGACGCGTTCGCCCCTCTCACCGGCCTTCGTCTGGAGGTCGGTCAGGTCGCGTTTGACTCTCTCCACTCTGTCCGGTTCGGCCTCTCTCTCCACGCCTATCAAGTCGCGGACTCGCGTCTCGACCGGTTCGAGTTCCGCTCTGACGCCTTTGCTCGCCGTTTCGACAGCGCGCTCGAGGTAGTATCGGGTGTCTTCGAAGTGCCTGTTCATATCTGTTCTTTCGCTGAGGACAGATAAATCCTTTACGCAGGGTCCCGGGTGTACGAACTGTTTTGCGTCGCCGGGCGATACGTCGCGGTATGTTCACACGGGTGTCGATCCCGACGCCGTTCCAGGTCGGTGCCGTCAACGCCTACGTCGCGGGCCGCACCGTCGTCGACCCGGGGCCGGACAGCGAAGAGGCGTGGTCACGACTGCTCGAAGCCCTGGAAGCCAGGGAACTCGCACCCGGGGACGTCACGCAGGTGCTCGTCACCCACCCCCATCCGGATCACTTCGGGCTGGCGGCGCGGTTCCGCAGCGAAGGCGCGCGCGTCGTCGCCACCCCGGAGGCCGCGGAGATTATGGACGATTTCGGCGCGCGACTGCGGTACGAACAGGCGTACTTCGCGGACTTCTTCGAGCGGTGTGGCATCTCCAGAGAGACCGCGGAGGCGGTCACGCAGCTCCCGGAGGCGTTTCTCGCCTACGCTCAGAGCGTCGCCACGGATAGAACGGTCGAGAGCGACGACACGGTGACGGTCGACGACGAACCGCTCACGGTCGACGAGGTCACCGGGCACGCCGTCGGCGAGTGCATCTTCTCGTACGATACCGACGGCCGGCGAGAGGCCATCGTCGGCGACAACGTCCTCGGCGACATCACGCCCAACCCCTTTCTCCAGCCACCGACCGACCGCGGCGGGCAGCGACCCCGGGTCCTCCCGGCGTTCAACGACTCGCTCCGCTGGCTCCGCGAACAGGGCCACGACCGATTCCTCACCGGCCACCGCGAACCGGTCGAATCGCCGGCCGAGCGCATCGACGTCATCTTAGAAGAGCACGACCAGCGAAGCGAGGAAGTGGCCGACATCGTGAGCGAGGGCGCGACGACGCCGGCGGACGTGATGACGGCGCTGTTCGGCGACCTCCCGGCGACGGAGTACTTCTCGGGAATGAGCGAGGCCGTCGGCCATCTGGACGTCCTAGAAGCGGACGGCCGCGTGAAAAAACGAGCGAGCGGCGGCGTCTTCGTCTACGAGCTACAGTAGCTCTGCCGCGCGCATCGCGAGGTCCGAGACGGTCCCGAAGCCGGGGATCAGGAGCACCGTCACGACGGCCGCGGCGACGATGGCGGTGTAGAGACCGGTCGGGTACGAGTCGATGGAGCGCTCACCCGTCGGCTCTTCGACCCACATCGCCTTGACGACCCGGGAGTAGTAGAACAGCGACAGCGCGCTGTTGATGACCAGCGAGGCAGCGAGCGTCCACGCGCCGACGTTCAGCGTCGCCGAGAAGAGGTAGAACTTCGAGAAGAACCCGCCGCCGATGGGCAGGCCGGCGAGGCTGAACAGGAAGATGGTCATCGCGGCGCAGGCCAGCGGGGCCTGCCGCCCGAGGCCGTTGTAGTCCTCGAAGCGGCGGCCGACGCCCCAGTACTCCGCGAGTGCGATGAACAGGAACGCGCCGGTGTTCATGAAGCCGTAGACCAGCAGGTGGGCCATCCCGGCGCTCATGCTGAAGGCCATCCCGTCGCCGGAGGCCGACAGCGCGGCCAGGCCGATGAGGACGTAGCCCGCGTGACCGACGCTGGAGTAGGCCATCATCCGCTTGACCTTCTCCTGGGTAGCCGCGGCGAAGTTCCCGACGAACATCGTCACGATCGCCAGGATCTGGAAGACGACGAACCAGCTGATGACGTCGCCGCTGGCGGTGAGCGCGCCGACGGGGAACGCGACGGCGAAGGCGCGAAACGCGAGGACGAACCCGGCGGCCTTCGACGCCGACGAGAGGAACGCCGCGACGGGTGCGGGCGACCCCTCGTAGGCCTCCGGTGCCCAGAAGTGGAACGGGACGGCGGCCATCTTGAACGCGATGCCGCCGAGAACCATCAGGATGCCGACGCCGAGTATCGACGCCGGCACCTGAGCCGACTGGGCCTGAATGGAGCCGTCGGCGACCGTCTGGACGGTACCGCTATCGATGGCCGCGGCGATGGCGTCGAACCGGAGGACGCCCGTCGCGGCGTACACCAGCGAGATGCCGTAGGCGAAGACGGCCGAGGACACCGCGCCGATGAGGAAGTACTTCAGACCCGCCTCGACGCTCCCGCGATTGTCCTTGAGGATCGCGACGAGCGCGTACGACGGCAGCGAGACGAGTTCGAACGCGACGAACGCCGTCGCCAGGCTGTTCGCGGCGCTGAGGATTGCCATCCCCGATGCCGAGAGTAACACGAGGGCGTAGAACTCGGCCTGATAGGCGTGTTCTCTGACGTAGTCCGTGCTCGCGAGCGTCACGAGCGCGGTGACGCTGGCGACGATGATCATGAAGAACAGCGCCATCTGGTCGACGACCAACTGGCCGTTGAACAGCGTGGCGACTCCCTGACCGCCCTCGGACTGCGGGATGCCGGTGCCGCCGAAGATGAACCAGACGGCGAAGGCCAGCGAGACCAGCGACCCGGCGACGGAGACGCCGCCAAGCAGACCCGTGTTGGTCGTGTCGGGGTCGACGCTGTCGATCAACAGCAGGGCGAGCGCCGTCACACCGAGCGCGAGTGCCGGGGCGAGGGCCGCCCACGTGGGCAGTTGAACCATCTATGCACCACCTCCGGTGAGCGGCGCGATCGCGTGTTGAATCATATCGTAGGAGAGGTCGGGGGCCACGCCGAGCGCGATGACTAACAGGAGGAGGACGGCCAGCGGCGCGACGTCGTGGAACGCCGCCGGACCGACCTCGTAGTCGGTCTCCAGGTGGAAGCCGCCGAAGAGCGTGCGCTGCATCGCCCACAGCAGGTAGCCGGCGACGATGACGATACCGAACATAGCGAGCGAGGTCAACAGCGGCGCGGCGCTACCGAGCGTCGCCGCGTCGAACGCGCCCTGGAAGATGAGGAACTCCCCGGCGAAGCCGGCCATCAGCGGCAGCCCCATGTAGCCGAAGGCCGCCGCGACGAAGATGCCGACGGTCCAGGGCATCCGGTCTGCGAGGCCGGACATGTCGCCGACCATCCGCGTGTGCGTCGTGTTGTAGATGACGCCGACGGTCATGAACATCAGCCCCGAGATGAGGCCGTGTGCGACCATCTGGAACGTCGCCCCGCCCATCCCGTGGGGCGTGAAGGCGACGAGGCCGAGGATGACGTATCCCATCGACGAGATGGAGGAGTACGCGACGATGCGCTTGAGGTCGCGCTGTGCCAGTGCCAGCATCGCACCGTAGATGACGCTGACGACGCCGACGATGGCGAGCGGGACCGCGAGCGCCCGCGCCGTCTCGGCGAGCATCGTGAAGTTGAACCGGAGCAGCGCGTAGGTCCCCATCTTCAGGAGGACGCCGGCCAGCATCACCGACACCGGCGTCGGGGCTTCGACGTGAGCGTCGGGTAGCCACGTGTGCAGCGGGAAGACGGGCACCTTCACCGCGAAGCCGACGAACATCAGGACGAAGGAGATCGTCGCGAGCCCGATGCCGGCGAACTCGGGCAGCCCGGAGGCGTTACGGAACGCCTCGGCCATCGCCGGGAGCGCGAGCGACGTGAGGTCGGTGTTGAACACCAGCGCGAACAGGCCCGCGAACATGACCAGCGAGGCCACGTTCGTGTAGACGAAGAACTTGATGGCGGCGTACTTCCGCCGGGGGCCGCCCCAGACGCCGATGAGGAAGTACATCGGGATGAGCACGCCCTCCCAGAAGACGAACCAGAGGAAGAAGTCCAGCGCCGCGAAGACGCCGATGAGACTCACTTCCATCAGGAGCATCAGGCCGTAGAACTGGGACTGACGCTCGGAGATGGGCGTCCACGCCGAGACGATCGCCAGCGAGGTGAGGACGGTCGTCAGCGTCAGCAGCGGCATGCTGACGCCGTCCAGTCCCACGTAGTAGGAGATGCTGTAGCCGGCGAGGTCGATCCACGGGACCTGCTGACCGAACGCGATGCCTTCCGGCGACAGCAGGGCGTTGCCCGCCCCGCCGTTCTGGGTCAGGAAGACGTAGTACATGTAGACGCTCGCCAGCGCGGGCACGGCGCTGACGGCCGCCGCGACTTTCCCGGCGTAGCGGTCCGGCGTCAGCATGACGCCGACGCTACCGAGGAGTGTCACCGCCAGCAGCGCGGCGATCCACATCTAGAACCACCCCCCGACGAAGCCGAAGACCGCCAACAGGAGCACGAGTCCGAGCGTCAGCAGTGTCGCGTAGTTGTTGACGACGCCCGACTGGATCCGTCGCATCCGGCTGCCGCCGAGCAGGCTGACGCTGGAGACGCCGTTGACGACGCCGTCGACGACGCCCTGGTCGAACTTGTCCATCGCGCGCGAGAGCGGGTAGGTGGCACCCGTCGCGAGCCACACCTGATACTCGTCTTGGTAGTAGTTGTGCATGAGTAGCGTCTTCAGACCGCCCAGTTTGTCCGTGTGCTCGGTCGGGCTGGAACCGCGGTACAGCGCCGTCGCGGCACCGGCACCGGCGAGCGCCAGGCCGAGCGAGACGGCGGCGGAAGCGAGCAGCGTCGTCGTCTCGCCGAGCGGGTATCCCGCGCCGACGCCAGCGACCTCTTCGAGTAGTAATTCGTAGTGGTGGAGTCCGGTGTTGAGCGCCGCCGGCCAGCCGCCCTCCTCGGGTCCGAGGAGCCACGCGTGCAGGAAGTCGATGTGCGCGCCGGTGAGCTCGGCGACGGGCTTCATGTTGATGAACCCGACCGTCGCCGCCAGCACGCCGAGCACCGCCAGCGGTCCCTTGACGTTCCAGCGAACGCCGTGGGGGTTGCGCGCGGTATCCGAACGAGCGTCGCCGTGGAAGGTGAGGAACACCATCCGGAAGGTGTAGAAGCCGGTGAAGAAGACGGCCAGTAGCCCCATCGCGTACGCGAGGAGATACGCCGTCCCGAGGCCGCCTTCGCTGCCGAACCCGTGGATGAGCGCCTCGTAGAGCACTTCGTCTTTCGACCAGAAGCCGGCGAACGGAACGATCCCCGCGAGCGCCAGCGACCCGGAGAGGAACGCGTAGTAGGTCACCGGCATCTCGTCTTTCAGGCCGCCCATGTCCCACATGTTCTCGTTGTGGTGCATGGCGATGATGACCGACCCGGCACCGAGGAACAGCAGCGCCTTGAACACGGCGTGGGTGGTCAGGTGGAAGACGGCGGCGACGTAGCCGCCGGAACCCAGCGCGAGCATCATGTAGCCGTACTGGGAGATGGTGGAGTACGCGAGCACCTGCTTGATCTCCTGTTTCACGAGCCCCATCGTCGCCGCGAACAGGGCCGTGAAACCGCCGACCAGCGCGATGACCGCGAGCGCCGTCGGCGAGAGCGCGTAGAAGCCGTACATCCGAGCGACGAGATAGACGCCGGCCGCGACCATCGTCGCGGCGTGGATGAGCGCGGAGACGGGCGTCGGACCCTCCATCGCGTCCGGGAGCCAGGTGTGAAGCGGGAACTGCGCGGACTTGCCGATGACGCCACCGAGGACGAGCAACCCGAGCACCGTGAACCACGCTTGCGGACCGAGGCCGACGGTGTCGAGCATGCCGATGGCCTCCGTCTCCCCGTCGACGATGGCGTGTTCGGCGAGCACCGGGAAGCTCTCGGCGACCACTTCGCCGCCCTGCGTGACGGGAGCGAACAGCCCGGTCCCGAAGGTCGCGAAGATGCCGACGACGCCGATGAGGAAGAAGTAGTCACCGAAGCGGGTGACGAGGAACGCCTTCTTCGCGGCGCTCGGCGGTCCGTCCTCGCGGAACCAGAAGCCGATGAGCAGGTACGAACACAGGCCCACGAGCTCGAAGAACATGAACGCCATCAGCAGGTTGTTGGCGACGACGAACCCGAGCATGCTCGCGGTGAAGAGGCCGAGACCGGAGTAGTAACGCGGGAGTCCGGTCTCGTCCTCGTCGTTCATGTACCCGAGCGAGAAGATATGGACGAGGAAGGAGATGAGACAGACGATGAGCAACATCAGCGCCGAGAGCGGATCGAGCAGGAGGCCGAAGCGGAACTGCAGCGACTCCACGCCGGCGACCCACGTGTAGATGAACTCGTTGTGGACGCTGCCGCCCGCGACGGTCAGCGCGACCCAGATAGACAGCAGTAACGAACCGCCCGTCGCGGCGATGCCCGCGAGCGCACCGCCTTTCGGCATGCGGTCGCCGGCAAACAGCGCGACGAGGAACGATACGAACGGGAGCAACACGATCGCCGGAGCGTATGTGAATGCAGCCATCTGTTTACCACCTCATCGTCGTCGCCTTCGTCACGTCCACGTCTGTGAAGTTGCGGTACAGCACGAGGATGATGCCGACCCCGACCGCCACTTCGGCGGCGGCCAGCGCCATCGTGAACAGGCTGAACACCTGTCCGGTGAGGTTGCCGTGCTGGAGCGAGAACGCGACGAAGTTGATGTTCGCCGCGTTCAGCATCAGCTCGACGGACATCAGGAAGACGAGTGCGTTCCGCCGCGTGAGGATACCGAAGAGGCCGATACAGAACACGGCCGCAGAGAGCAGCAGGTACCACTGCGCGGGAATCACGCGTCGTCACCCCCCGTCTCGACCTCCTCGCCGCCGTCGGCGGCAACGGCGGTGTCGTCGTCGTCGTCACCGACGCCCAGACCGACGATATCGCCGGCTTCTTCGCGGCGGGCCAGCATGATCGAGCCGACCAGCGCGGCGACGAGGACGACGTCGATGACCTCGAAGGCGACGAGGAACCCTTCGCTCGGCACGGCCGATTCGCCCTCGCCCATCAGCGCGCCGGGCGCGATGTCGAACATCGCCGCGCCGAGACTCTTCGTGATGGCGGCACCCTCACCGAACCCGGCCGGCGTCGGGAAGGAGACGCCGACGAAGACCGCTCCGAGGACGACGAACAGCGCGACCGCGGCGAGTCCCGCGACGTAGTTCCCTTCGGTGTTGAGTTCCGGTCGGTTCGTCATCGTGCCACCTCGATGACGGATTCGTCCTCGCGGGTCAGCATCACCGCGAAGGTTATGAGGACGAGGACGCCCCCGACGTACACCAGAATTTGCATCGTTGCGACGAACGCCGCCTGGTTCAGGACGTAGAACACGGCGACGCTGACCAGTGACACACCCAGTAACAGCGCCGAGTGCCAGACGTCCCGAACTAACACGACGCCTGCCGCACTGCTCACCGTCACCAGAGCGAACAGCGCGAACGCGATTGACTCGTACAGTCCCATCTTATCTTGAGACTCTTTGCGGCGTCCCTTTGAAGATTCCTCTTTCGTCTCGGAATCGGGAGGGGTCGGACCGCCCTATACGGTGGTCCGTGAGCAAGGAAATGACAGTTTGATTATGAAAATGCCGCGAGAGCCGGAAAAGCGAGCCGCGAGACGGGCCGACTACTGATAGTCGATTTCGCCTTCGCCCTCGCCGATCCACGCGCCTCGGTCGGGTTCGCGGGACTCGAGGGGGTCGATGTCCTTGTACCAGGGGACGTTCTTCAGTTGCTCCTTGTCGTAGGCGAACTCGTCCTTCGTGTCCGCCGTGAACTCGAAGTTCTGGGTCAGCAGGATGGCGTCGGTCGGACAGACCTCCTCACAGAGGCGACAGTAGATACACTGGCCGATGTGGAGGTTGTACTCCTCGCCGTTTCGCTGGTCGTCCATCACGATCTGGATGGTGTTGTTCGGACAGACGTTCTCGCACTGCCGACACCAGATACACCGCTCCTGGCTCCACTTGTGGACGCCGCGGAAGCGGGGACTCACCTCGGGGGCGACTTCCGGGTACTCCACCGTGAACGTCTCCCCGTCGAGGGCGTGTTTCATCGTCGTTGCCATGGATTTCAGGATGCCGATCATAGTTAGTTACCTCCGGTTGTGGTCGTCGGTGCGCGAATCGCCATCAGGCGATCACCCCGACGATGACCGCAGTCAGTAGCAGGTTCGCGAGCGAGAGCACCAACATCCCCTTCCAGCCGATCTCGATGAGTTGGTCGATCCGCACGCGCGGGATCGCCGAACGCGCCCACTGCGTGAACAGGAAGACGCCCCAGATCTTGACCATGAACCAGATGAAGCCGAGGCTCGCCGGTCCCGGCCCGGCCGGGCCGCCGAGGAAGATGGTGGCGATGATCGCGCCGCCGAGGAAGATGTGGATGAACTCCCCGAGGTAGATCAGGACAAAGTACACCGAGGAGTACTCCGTCTGGTACCCGGCGACGATCTCGGTCGGGGCCTCCGGGATGTCGAAGGGGTTCCGGCCGACCTCCGCGAGGTTCGCGATCATGAACAGCACGAACGCGAAGGGGTTGACGAACGCGTACCACGAGGGCAGCGGCCCGATGAGCGGCTGGGTCTGTGCTGCGACGATCTCGCTCATCTGGAGCGAGCCGGCGAAGATGACCACCGAGGCACCGGTCAGGATGAGCGGGATCTCGTAGGCGATGTTCTGTGCGACCGCGCGCAGTCCGCCGAGGAAGGAGTACTTGTTGTTCGAGGCGTAGCCGGCCATGATAAGCCCGATAGAGGCCATAGAGGCCGTCGCGAACACGTATGCCAGACCGACCTCGGGGTCCGCGAGGTGGAGACCGCTGCCCATCGGGATGACCGCGAACCCGAGCAGCGCCGTGCTGGCGATGATGAGTGGCGCGAGGTCCCACGCGGGTCGGTCGACGCCCTCGGGAACGATGAGTTCCTTCGAGAGCAGGCGGACCGCGTCGGCCGGGATGGTGCCCAGGCCGAACGGGCCGATGCGGTTGACGGCGATGCGGTCGGTGAACGCGGCGGTGATCTTCCGCTTCGCCCACGGGCCGGCCAGCGCCGTGTTCGTCATCATCAGCGACCCGATGAGGGCCGCTCCGATGAGGCTCATCACGATCATGACCAGCGTGTTGTTCGGGTCGAGGCCGAGCAGTTCCGCCAGCGTCTCCGGAAGCGGGGCCGATTGCATCAGCGGTCGACCTCCCCGAGCACGATGTCGAGGCTACCGAGCGAGGCGATCATGTCCGGGATGTACTCGCCTTGGGACATCTCCGGTAGCGTCTGGAGGTTCGAGAAGCACGGGCTACGGATCTTGAAGCGAGCGGGTTTGTCCGTGCCGTCCGAGCGGATGTAGATGCCGAGTTCGCCCTTCGCCCCCTCGACGGCGCGGTAGATCTCCCGGTCCGGGTCCGGACGCAGCGTCCGGGGGACGTTGGCCTGTATCTCGCGTTCGTCTTCGGGCCACTGTTCGAGGAGGTCCACGCACTGTTCGATGATGCGAGCCGACTCCTCGACTTCGCGCATGCGGACGAGGACGCGACTGAAGTTGTCGCCGCCCTCCTCGGTGACGACGTTCCAGTCGAGCTCGTCGTAGTAGCCGTAGGGGTCGTCGCGGCGCAGGTCGTAGTCGACGCCCGACGCGCGTGCAACGGGGCCCGTCGCGCCGTACTGCTTGACTTGGTCGGGAGAGAGAACGCCGGTGTCGACACACCGCATCTGGAAGACCTCGTTACCCGTGATGAGGTCGTGGTACTCCTCCAGCTTGTGCGGCATGTCGTCGAGGAAGTCCCGAGTCTTCTCGAAGAACTCCTCGCGCGGCTCCGGCAGGTCCCAGGCGACCCCGCCGAGGCGCATGTAGTTGAACATCAGGCGCTGGCCGGTGAGGTCTTCGAGGATGTTCTGGATGACTTCGCGGTCGCGGAACGCGTACTGGAAGGTGGCGGTGAAGTCGCCGAAGACGTCCAGCGCGAACGTCCCGAGCGCGAGCATGTGCGCCGCGATACGGCACAGCTCGGCGGACATCGTCCGGATAACCTGCGCGTACTCGGGCACCTCGATGTCGGCGAGGTCCTCGGCTGCGCGCGCGTACGCCCACTCGTTGAGGATACCGGCGGAGACGTAGTCCCACCGGTCGGGATACGGCATGATCTGGTGCCGGTAGGTCCCGTTCTGACACATCTGCTCCTCGCAGCGGTGGAGGTAGCCGATGTCGGACTCGATGTCGGCGATCTGCTCGCCGTCGAGCACCGTCTTCACGTGCAGGACGCCGTGGGTTGCCGGGTGGTGCGGACCGATGTTGACGAACATCGTGTCCGGGTCGTCCGCGCTGCGGTGGTCGTCCTGCAGCGGGTTGGCGTTCTCGCGCAGCGTGACGATCTGCGGTTGGTCCTGATTGTAGTCCTGGCTCAGCGGGTGACCCTGCCACGTCTCGGGCAGGAGGATGCGCCGCAGGTCCGGGTGGTCGTCGTAGTCGATGCCGACCAGGTCGTAGGCCTCGCGCTCGTGCCAGTCGGCCGTCGAGTAGACGCGGGCGGCCGACTCGTTGTGGGGGTCGTCCTTCGGCGAGGGGACGACGATCGACAGCTCCTGCGTGGGGTCGTCGTACTTCCGGAGGTGATAGATCGACTCGTAACGGTCGTCGTACTCCTGTGCCGTGACGCAGGCACAGTGATCGAAGCCGGCTTCGGTCTTCAGCGTCGAGAGGACCTCCTGCACCTCGTCGGGCCGGATGACGAACCCCTCGGCGTTGACGTGGGTCTCGCGGTCGAGCACGTGGCCGCCGAGTAGGTCGGCCAGCGCGTCGTAGTCGAGACCGTCGTCGGTGACGCCGACTTCGCTCGTCGTGCCGGGTGTGGGTTTCTCCAGGCTCATGGCGAATCGTCCCAGTTGTACCGCATCACGAGGTCGTCCTCGTCGATGTCGTCGGCGAGTTTCTGGACGAGCTCGTCCTGCTCTAAGTCACCGAACTGTTCGAGTTCGTACGGTTTGACCGTCACGGGCGAGGATTCGCCGTTCGCGATGCGCTCTTGGAGCTTGGCGATGCCGTAGATGAGCGCCTCGGGGCGGGGCGGGCACCCGGGGACGTGGATGTCGACCGGGATGACCTCCTCGGCGCCCTTGATGACGTTGTACCCCTCCTGGAACGGGCCGCCGGAGATGGTACAGGAGCCCATCGAAACGACGAACTTCGGCTCGGGCATCTGGTCGTAGACGCGCTTCATCCGGGGGGCGAACTTCGAGACGATGGTCCCCGGGACGACGATGACGTCGGCCTGTCGCGGCGACGCGCGCGGGACCCCCGCGTGGAAGCGGTCGAGGTCGTGTTTGATAGCGTAGGTGCTGATCATCTCGATGCTGCAACAGGCGATCCCGAACTGCAGCATGAACATCGAGGAACCCCGGACCCAGTTCATGAACTTGTCGAACTTGGTCAGGATGAACGGCGTCGACCCGAACGCCTCTCGCAGCGTCGAGTTGAATCGGTCGTCTGCGCCCTCACCCATTCGGGCTTCCTGCGTCGATACGTCCTCAACCGCCGGTGGTGTTTTGTCACTACTCATATGTGTCTGCCCCCTTGGTGGCGCGCGGGCTGCGCACCCACCGAACTGCGCCGTTTCGCCACGCCCAACCGAGACCGACGACGAGCACGCCGATGAACGCGACCATCGGCAGCAGAATCTTCGACATACCGACCGCACCGACCGCGTCGCGGTAGATGACCGTCCACGGGAAGATGAGGACAGTCTCGATGTCGAAGACGACGAACAGCAGCGCGACCATGTAGTACTGGATATTGAACTTGATCTCTTGGCTGCTGCCGGTCGGCACCTCGCCGGACTCGTAGGTAGCCGTTTTGCCTTGTTCGGGAACGCGCGGACGGATGAGACTCGACACCGTCATCATACTGACGGGAATGGCGAGCCCCACGACCGCGAGTGCCCCGATGGCGATCCATGGATTACTCATTCCGGAATCTCCTATCGTGCGACGGTTAGTGGTACTTCCATATAAGGGTTGATAACCGTCACGGCCCCGAAATTCGGGGGTTTCGGGCGTCCTATGCTCGGTCTAACGTGTGCGACGTTTTCCCTCCCGAACTGCGCGTTCTCAGACGGTGTACGTCCGGGAAAAACGGGGGCAGTCGAGCCGACACGGACCGCTCACTTCGCTCGCACTCCTCGCTACTGCTCCACGGCCCACTCCGTTCGCCGTTCCGCTTCAAGGGCCACGTTCGTTCCCCGCTTCACCGAGGTTTCTCCCTCCGGTCGAAACCTCGCTGCTCACGAGTCGCTACGCTCCTCGTTCGCTATTCGAGAGCCGTCGCTTCGCTCAGGCTCTCGCTACTCCCAATACTCCTCTTTGAATCCCGGCGTCCCGAGTTCGTGCAAATCCCGAGACGCGTCGCCGACTTCCTCCTGTAGCCCCTCGTGGTACTCCACGAGTCGGTCGCGCAGCTCGCCGTGTTGACGCGAGAGGATCTGCGCCGCCGTGAGCGCGGCGTTGAACGACTTGCCGGCGTCGACGGCGGTGATGGGCGCGCCCTGTGGCATCCCGATGACCGAGTCGACGGACTTCTCCTGGACGGGGACGCCGACGACCGGGAGCGGGTAGGCGATGCTCGCGGTCATGTTCGGGAGGTCCGCCGACTTGCCGCCAGCACCGGCGACGATGACGTCGAGACCGCGGGCTTCGGCCGTCTCGGCGTAGGCGTACATCAGGTCCGGCGTCCGATGGGCGGAGACGACGAACGTCTCGAAGGTGAAGCGGGCGTCCGGGGCGTCGGTGAAATCGGTCTGTTCCTCGAAGCCCAGCTCGTCGGCGAGCGCTGCGTACGCACCGGGACGCTTGCCTTTGCCGCCGGCCATCGTCGGGAGGTCGGAATCGGACCCCATCACGATGCTCACGTCGGGCGTCAGGTCGTTCGGCCGGTCCATCTGCGCTTCCTCGTGTAGCTGGTCGATGAGCGACTGGACGTTCTCTGCGGTCATACGCGACGGTCCGGCCGGCGGCGCTGTAAGTGTGGGCGGTTTCACTTCGTCAGCTATCGCCCAGTACCGATTCGAGCGCGTCGTAACACGCCTGCGGGTCGGCGGGAAAGAGCTTGAGCGGCTGCGTCTCGCCCGAGACGCCGATCCTGAGCGCGCCGCGCTTTCGGTAGGTGAGCGCGGTACTGAGAAGGCCGGCGACGACGAAAAACGCCGCGAACGCGAGGTTCCGCCCGACCGACGCGAGACCGAAGCCGACGAGACCGAGACTCATCGCCACGAGGAACCAGTCCACGTCCTGCAGCGTCACGTCGACGACGCCCGAGAGCGGAACGGCGACGGACTCCTCGTCCGGTCGGTCGGCCAGAATCCAGTCGTCGGTGACGGTGATCCGGCCGCCGCCTCGCAGGGCACCGTCGTACACCGGCTCGCTCTCGTCTCCCATCGCGGGTCAGTCGTCGCTGGAGACGGGCGGTCGGTCGCCGCCGCGACCCCGCAGTCGATCGAGCGCCGAGACGAACTCCTCGTCGTCCTCCGTGAGCTCGGCCCACGCACTGAGTCCGCGCTCCTCGCGGGTGCCGGGAATAGTGTTGTCGAGGACGAACGCGACGAGGCCGCCGACGACCATCCCGGTGCCGCCGACGACGAACAGCGTCGTCGCCACGACGTCGGTCCCCAGTACCGCCCCGAGCACCGGGACGCCGGCGAGGCCCTGCTGAAGCGCCGTCGCCCCGGAGGCCTCCAGTCCCTGTCCGACCTGGCTCATGTACTCGGGGACGGCGAGACCGGCGAAGAGGGCGAACCCGACGATGAAGACGTTGCGGTTGGCGTCTAAGTCGACGTACTTCAACTGCGAGAGGCCGACGGCGGCGATCTGGCCGAACATAACCATGTAGAGCCCGCCGATGATCGGCGCGGGAATGGTCGCGAACAGCTCTCCCATCGGACCGAAGTAGCCGACGAGAATCATCACCGCCGCGCCGATCTGGACGACGTATCGGGAGGCGACGCCGGTAATGGCGATCGCGCCGACGTTCTCCGTATAGGACGTACACCCGTTGCCGGTGCCCATGATTCCGGCGAAGACGTTGCCGACGCCCTCCATGCCGATGCCGTGGTCGATGCGCTTCGCGCTCGGCGCGCCCCGCCCGGCGATGCGGGCGACCGAGTGGTAGTCGCCGAAGCTCTCGACGACGGAGGCGAGCATCCCGGCGAACATCCCGACGATGAAGCCGGGCGTGAACTGCGGGAGGCCCCACTGGAAGGGATAGATCGGCTGGAGCAGCGGCGCGCTCGTGACGCTCCCGAGCGCGACGTAACTCACCGACCCCTCGGCGAAGACGCCCGTCACCGAGAGCACGGCGGCGACGCCCCACGCGAAGGCGATGCCGAGCAGCACCGGGAACAGCTTGAACGCCCGGTGGCGCTTATCGAGGTACTGCGAGAAGACGACGATGGCGAACATCGTGAGACCGAGCAGCCACCAGTTCTGGCCGGTCCCGGGCGCGGCGAAGTTCGGATTCGCGATCTGCGGGACGTTGAACAGCGCGAGGCCGATGAGCGCGATGACCGGTGCGATAACGACCGGTCCCATGTACCGCTTGAGCTTCCCCATCACGCCGGTGTAACCGATGAGCACTTCGACGACGCCGGCGACGATGACCGCGCCCTGTAACTCGACGAGCATCGTCTGCCAGTCGGCCCCCTGCTGCGCCAGGACGCCGACGATGGCCAGCCCCGGCGCGAGCATCGAGAACGTCCCGCCCTGCACGATGGGGTAGCGATTGCCGATGGTCGTCTGGGCCAGCGTCGCGATGCCGGAGACGACGAAGAACGTCCCGATGAGGCGACCGACCTGTCCCGGTGCCGCCTCGAACATCCCCATCGCGCCCGCGAGACCGAGCGGGATCGCGACGGACGCGCCGATCATCGTCAGGTAGTGCTGGACGCCCAGCAGCATCGACTCGCCCCTCGGCGGCCTGTCTTCGATGCCGTACTCGACGAACCCGGCGGCCGACGGCTCGTCGCCGACGCCCGGTCCCTCCGGCGCGACGTCCTGCTCCACCTCCTCGAAGTCGTCCCTGTCGTCAGAGCTCATTGGCTAACTACACAGGACGTAGCCACGGTGCCACAAATCTCTTGCCAGTTGGGCCCGCGCGGGCTATCCGCCCGCTCGTGTCCCCGTTTGGAAAGGAAAACGCTCTTAGCCCGCACCGACACACGTCCGTACATGAGCAACGGGGACGACGAGACGGCGGCCTCGAACGGGGAGTCCACCGACGAGGAACCCGCGGACGAGCCAGTCGACACCGAGGAGGAGACCGAAGCCACCGACGGAGAGACCGACGACGCGGCCCCGGATTCGGCGGACGAAGCGGACGTCACTTCGCCGGACACAGCTGAAGACGAGAGTGACGAGCAGGCGGACGCTGACGGGGAGACCGGAGACGAGGAGGGCGAAGCCGAAGACGCGGCGGACGAGGGAGACGCCGACGAAGAGACTGAAGGCGAGGCGGAAGACGAGCAAACGGACGAAGAGACCGACGAGCAGTCCGAAGGCGAGACCGAAGAGGCGGACACGGATGATGGGTCCGAGGACGAGGACGAGGGCGAAGGCGAAGACGCAGACGAAGCGGAAGCCGAAGAGAGCGGATCTACCGCCGACGACCTCAACGCGCGTCTCGACCAGGCCGAGAGCGACCTCGAAAGCGCCGAGACGGAGGCCGACCTCGACGCGATCGACCGCGACCTCGACGAGACCGAGAGCGACCTCGAAGCCGCGGACCTGCCCGAACCCGACGAGGACGAGGAGGCCGAAGACCCGCGTGCGGATCTCGAAGACCGCATCTCGGAGATTCGCGGCGACGTCGAGGCCGAGCGCGGCCCCTACGCCGAGGACGTCGTCGACCTCGTCGAGAACGCACAGACAACCGTCGAGGAGAGCGAGTGGACCGACGCGGGCGAGGGGGAGGCCCACGCGGCCGTCGTCACGTTCCTCGACGACAGCGAGGAGTATATCGATCACGACGCCGACGCCGGCGACGACTTAGACGCCGCGGCCGACGCCCTCGGCACCGTCGCCGACGCCGTCGAGAGCGCGGACTTAGACGCCGACGAGGACTCGGAGACCATCGAGGGGCTGCTCGAAGCGGCCGAGACCCTCGAAGAGAACCTCGAAGCCGCCGAGGTGTGGAGCGACCTCACGGTCCAGGAGCAACTCGACTACAAGGGGTTCTACGACGTGCTGAACAACGAGAACCGCAAGGACTTCCCGGCGGAGTGGAACGCCGCGAAGATCCACGCCGCCGAGGGGAACGTCGAGCTGGTGGTCTTCGCACTGGAGAAGGTCGGCTCGGAGTTCATGGAGGAGTACATCATCGACATCTTCCAGAACCTCGGGCGAGACGCCGAACCCGCCTTCGACGTGATGCATCAGCGCGCGCAGAAGCGCGAGAAGGGACCCATCAAGGTACTGGGGAAGATCGGCGACGACCGCGCGACCGAGACGCTGCACGACTTCATCGACGGTGACGGCGACGCGGCGCTCCAGAAGGTGACGCTCCGCTCGCTCGGCGCGATCGGCAGTCCCGAGTCCGTCCAGCCGGTCGCCGACCAACTCGACGCCGACAACTCGGAGATCCGCTCCTCCGCGGCCCGCTCGCTCGGGCTCCTCGGTGACACTCGCGCGATCGACCCGCTCTCGGATGTCCTCGAGAGCGACGAGCACGACGAGGTCCGCGCCTCGGCCGCGTGGGCGCTCCGGCAGATCGGCACCGACGAGGCCTTCGACGAAGCGGCGAAGTACGCCGACGACCGGGCCTACCTCGTGCAGGCCGAGGCCGAGAAGGCCACCGGCTACTGAGCCGCCGAGACGAGTCTTTTTGTACCAACGGGCGACCACCCCGTCCCATGCGGTCGCCCACCGCCGCCCTCGCACTCGTCGTCCTCCTCGTCAGCGCCGGCCCAGTCGCCGTTGCCGACTCGGCGCTCGATACCTCCACGGCCGATTCGGAATCGCGGCCCTCATCGACCGGTCGGACCGCCGCCGCGCCGACGATTCACGCCGTCTATCCGGACCCGATAGCCCCCGGCGACCGCGGCGAGTTCGTCGTCCTCTCCGTTCCCGAGTCGACGACACTCGGCCGGTTCTCGCTCACTGACGGCCACACCACGGCGCGACTTCCGAACCGGACTGCGAGCGGGAACGTCGTGCTTACCGACGCTCCGGCCCGCGTCCGAAACCTGACCGAACACCCCGTCTACGGGCTGGAATCCGCTCCCTCGCTCGCCAATGGGGGCGACACCGTCGAACTCCGACGGAACGGGACCGTCGTCTCCGCGGTCCGCTACCGCGACGCCGCAGAGGGCGAACTGGGCGTCGTGAACGGCTCGGCGATCGACTGGCGACCACTCGGTGCGACGGCTCGACCAATCATCAGCGGTCGCGCGGGCGAGGTGCGCGCGTTCGCGCTCCCGGACGCGCCGACCGCCCCGCTCGCGCCCATCCGCGCCGCCGAGGACAGAGTCCTCCTCGCCGGCTACACGCTCTCGTCCGCGCGCGTCGCCGACGCCCTCATCGCCGCACAGCGCCGGGGAGCGACGGTTCGCGTTCTCTTAGAAGGGGGGCCTATCGGCGGCCCGACCCGTACCGAGGCTCGAACGCTCGACCGCCTCAGCGACGCCGGCGTCGACGTCAGGGTCATCGACGGTCCGTACGCTCGCTACAACTACCACCACGCGAAGTACGCCGTCGCGGACGAGCGAGCGGTCGTCCTCACCGAGAACTGGAAGCCCGCCGGCGTCGGCGGCAACAGCAGTCGCGGATGGGGCGTCGCGACGAGTCAGCCCCGGGTCGTCGACGGGTTAGCGGCGACGTTCGAAGCCGACGCCGGCTGGCGCGACGCCGTCCGATGGCGCGAGTACCGACGTGGCCGAACGTTCGAACGCGGCGAGCGCGCCGACGCGACGTATCCAGCGCGGTTCGAACCGGAGACGGTGACCGTCGAGCGAACCGACCTGCTCGTCACGCCGGACAACGCGCAGCGAGCGCTGGTCGCGGAACTCGACGCCGCGGACGATTCGATCTCGGTGATCCAGCCGACGGTCGGCGACTGGGACGAACCGCTACTGCGCGCACTCCGTCGAGCCGCCGGTCGGGGCGTCGAAGTGCGACTGCTGCTGAGCAGCGCGTGGTACTCCCGGGAGTCGAACCAGCGAACCGTCGACCGGTTCGAGGCGTGGGCCGAGCGCACCGGCGCGCCGCTGTCGGCCCGCCTCGCCGAGCCGCGCGGCCGGTTCACGAAGATACACGCGAAGGGCGCGGTCGTCGACGGCGACCGGGTCGTCGTAGGCAGTCTCAACTGGAACGAACAGGCCGCGACGACGAACCGCGAGGTCGTATTGGTGCTCCACGGCTCGGAGGTCGCGAGCTACTTCGGTAGAGTGTTCGACGCCGACTGGTCGGGCGGGAAGCCCGCGGTACCGCTCGCACTCGCCGGTGCCGCCCTCGGAATAGTCGCCGTTGCCGGACTCGCCGCTCGGCGGATTCGGTTCGCGTCGTGACGCAGAAACTGAGGCGGGCGGTGCCGGCTGAACTTAGACTTCCTCGGGGAGCGCCGTCGAACTGCCGAGCTCCTCGTCGATCTCGGCCTCGGCCATCTTCTCGACGAGGGCGTCGATGACTTCCTCGCGCATACCCGAGACGAACTTGATGGAGCCGACGACGAGGTGGCCGCCGCCGGAGACGCCGCCGCCGTTCACTTCCTCGGTCAGTTCGGTGACCATCCGCGGGATGTCGAGTCGGACGCCGTCGCTCCGGAGGACGGCGAAGTCGGGGCCGTAGCCGATGGTGATGACCGGGTCGCCGGTCTCCGCGACCTTCTCGTCGTGGATCTTCCCGGTCGTCTTCCCCGGCGCGGGGTAGGTGAATCGGTGGGCGTGGTTCTCCACGTCGATGCGGTAGAGATGCGCGCCGTTGTCGAGGCGCTCGTGTTCGACGTGGCTCATCGCGGCGTCGAGCTGGTCCTGCACGTCGCGTTCGGCGCGCTCGGCGAGGAAGTCGACCAGTTCCGCGTGACGGTCGCGATCGTCGCAGCTGACGTTGAGCGCGTCGGTGATGAGGCGTTCGCCGGAACTGTAGCGGAGCCAGTGGGTCGCGTAATCGAGCGCCTCGCCGATGTCGCGCAGGTCGTCCTCGTCGTAGCCCTTCTCGGCGGCGAGGTCGAGGTAGTCGCCCATCGCTTCGCTCTCCGAGCGGTCGGAGAGGCCGGCGACCGCCGGGACGTGCTTGAGGTCCTCGGTGAGGTCGGGGTCGATCATCCGGGCGAGTTCGACACAGAGCATCCCGGTGGTGATTCGGTAGTCCTCGTCGTGGAGGTAGGGGTTGACGTGCTGTTCGATGAGGGGTTCGACGGCCTCCGGGTCGGGGTGGTGGTGGTCGACGACGACGACGGGGATGTCGTAGTGGCGGAGGTTGCGATAGGCCGGGGTGTCCTCCTCCGTCGACCCGTTGTCGAGCATCAGGACCATCGGGAGTTTCTGCCCGTGGCGAGTTCGGTCCTCCAGCGCGAAGTTGAGGTCCCGAGTCACGTCCTCCATCTCGTAGTAGGGGGCCTTACTCGGCAGGCGCTTGAGGAGGTGCTGGGGCGCGTCGCTGTCCTCGTAGTGGTCGGCGATGAACCGTTCGAGGGCGACTTGCAGCGGGACGCTGGCACAGAGGCCGTCGCCGTCGGCGTGGTGGCGCATGCGGATCGGGCGACCCGAGAGGACGGTCTCTCGCAGCTCCGTGGCGACCTCGCGGAGGTCGTCCCACAGTTTCTCGAAGGCGTCCCACTCGACGAGCGGCTCGATGTCGGCCGGCTCGGCGGCGTCCGCGAGCGCGTCGTCGAGATTGGCTTGCACATCGGCAGCCTCGTTGCCGTCGAGAACCGTCAGGGAGTCCGCCTCGACCTGGACGCCGCCGTCGCGGTCCTCGGCGGTCCCCGAGACGCGGACGACATCGTCCATCTCGACGTCGGGGTAGGCGCGGACGCCGGCCTCTTCGAAGGCCGCACACGGGACGATTCCGGTGCCGTCTCGGACCTGAAACACGGTCGGACCGCCGGTCTGTTTGATCTGGACGACCTGCCCCTCGACGACGACGGTGTCGCCCGTCGCGTCGCCGAGGTCGGTGACGGCGGCCGCCGTCCCGTGGGGGACGTGTTCGGTCGAGTAGTCGGAGAGCTGGACCTCCTCGAAGCTCAGGTCGCCGTCGGGGCGGATCTCGCCCAGCTCGACGACGAACTCGTCGCCCACGTCGTAGCGACCCAGCAGATTCGAGTCGTGGACCAGCCCCGAGACCTCCTCGGAGAGGTCGACGAAGACGCCGTAGTCGACCACGCCGTTGACCGTTGCATGGTAGCGTTTCCCCTGTTCGACGTCGTCTGCGGTACACTCCGCAGCAAGATCGTAGACGGTGGCTCCCCCGTCGGGAGCCTCGGCACCGTCGTCGGTGCCAGTTGGCGAAGACATTTAGCGTCCCTTCGTCACTCCCCGGTTTGTACCCTTCGAAATCGCTGGCTAGGAAAATAGGGTCTTCGGAAGCGCGGGGTCTCTTTAGCTATTCGCGGAAAACCGCTGCTCTGTTCGCCGACCGGATATGCAGAGAGCGGAACCCTTAGAACGCCGCCGGTCCCACGTTCTCGCATGGGGCTGTTTCGCTCGGGCGGCATCGTCGGTATCGCCAGATCGGCGCTGGATTTCGCGCGAGCGGCGTCCGAGGAATCCCACCCGAACGAGTACATGGGCCTGCTCAGGGGCGACGACGCCGAGAAAGTCGGACTCGACGAGGACGGGACTGTCCTCACCGACGTGCTCGTCATCCCCGGGACGGAGTCGAACCCGGTTAGCGCGACGGTCAAGACGAGCATGGTGCCGAACGACATGCGCGCGGCGGGGTCGATCCACTCCCATCCCAACGGCGTTCTGAAGCCCAGTGACGCCGACCTCCAGACGTTCGGCCGCGGCGACGTCCACGTCATCGTCGGCTACCCGTACGGGCCGGACGACTGGCAGGCCTTCGATAACGAAGGAGAACCCGTCGAGCTACCGGTGCTCGACGTCGAACCGCCCGAGGAGGCCTTCTTCGACTTCGACCAGTCCGACATCGACGCCGAGTTGCGCGAGGAGGAGTTCGACTCGTGACCCGCGTCGTCGCGCAGGGCACCTTCGACATCCTCCACCCCGGTCACGTCCACTATCTGCGGGACGCGAAGGCGATGGGCGACGAACTCCACGTCATCGTCGCGCGCTCGGTCAACGTCACGCACAAGGAACCGCCGATCGTGCCGGACGAGCAGCGCCGGCAGATGGTCGGCGCGCTCAAGCCGGTCGACGAGGCGCATCTGGGCCATCCGGAGGACATCTTCGTCCCCATCGAGCGCATCGAACCCGACGTCATCGCATTGGGGTACGACCAGCACCACGACGACGAGAAACTCCGGGCCGCCCTCGCCGACCGCGGCATCGACTGCGAGATCCGCCGCGCGAGCCCGCTCGATCGGGACGAGGAAGCGCGGTTGCTCTCGACGGGTCAGATAATCGAGAAAGTAATCGACGAGCGCTGCGAGTGAGCGGTTCGGCCGTTTCGCTTCTCAGATGAGGTCGTGTTCGGCCAGTCGGTCGACCGCCTCTTCGAGTCGCTCCTTGCTGTTGGCGTACGAGATACGCGCGTAGCCGGGCGTCCCGAACGCGCTGCCGGGGACGGTAGCGACCTGCGCGTCCGAGATGGCGGCATCGCACCACTCGGCGTCGTCGCCGTCGGGGGCGACTTCGGGCATCATGTAGAACGCGCCCTGCGGTTCGGGGACGTGGACGCCGTGGTCCTCGAACAGTTCGATGAGGAACTCCCGCCGGTCGGCGAACGCCTCGACCATCTCCTCGACGGCGTCGTCGGTGTTGGTGAGCGCCTCGACGCCCGCGTGCTGGACGAAGTTGACCGCACAGGAGACCGAGTGCGAGTGGACTTTCCCGGCCTGTGAGACGAGTTCTTCGGGGCCGGCGAAGTAGCCCAGTCGCCAGCCGGTCATCGAGTAGGCCTTCGAGAAGCCGTTGAGCGTGACCGTCCGGTCCTCCATCCCGTCGAGGGTGCCGAGGCTCGTCGCCTCGACGCCGTCGTAGGTGATCTCCTTGTAGATCTCGTCGGAGATGACGGTGATGTCGTGTTCGACGGCGAGGTCGCGGACGCCCTCCAGCGCCTCGTCGGAGTAGACGGCCCCGTGGGGGTTGCCCGGCGAATTGACGACCAGCAGTTGGGTGTCGTCCGAGACGGCGTCGGCGAGGTCGTCGAGCGCGCCCTCCAGTTGGAAGTCGTGGGCGGCCGTGTCGACCCGGGTCAGCGTGCCGCCGGCGAGTTTCGCCATCGCCTCGTAGGAGACCCACGCCGGGTCCAGCAGGGCGACCTCGTCACCGTCGTCGATGATGGTCTGGAAGATCTCGTAGAGGGCCTGCTTGCCCCCGGGCGTGACGATGAGGTTGTCCTCCTCGTACTGCGTGAGCCCGTCGTCGTGGAGCTTCTCGACGAGGGCCTCCTTGAGCTCGGGGATGCCGTTCGAGGGGGTGTAGCCGGTGTGGCCCGCATCGAGGGCCGCCTTGGCGGCGTCCTTGATGTTCTCGGGCGTGTCGAAGTCCGGTTCGCCGACCGAGAGGTCGACGACGTCCTTGCCCTCGGCCTCGAGTTCGGCGGCCTTGTTGCTGATCGCGAGTGTCGCACTCGGCTCTACGCGTTCGACGCGGGATGCGAAGTCCATAGTCATAGGTTTGCGAGTTCGATGGCGCTCGTGACGGCCGAGCCACCCTTGTCGGTGCGTGCCTCGGCTTCGTCCTTGCTCATGCCCGGTCCGATGATGCCCAGCGTGACGGGGGTGTCTCGCTGCAGCGAGACGTCGGTCAGGCCCTGTGCGGCGGCGTCGGCGATGACCTGGTCGTGGTCCGTGTCGCCTTCGATGATGACGCCGAGCACCGCGACGGCGTCCACGTCCTCCCGACGCGCCAGTCGGTCGGCCGCGAGCGGCGTGTCGTAGGCTCCCGGGACCGAGATAGTCTCGACGATATCGGCGTCTCGGTCGGCCGCGGCCGCGTTGGCCGACTGTCTCATCGCCTCGATGACCGCGCCGTGTTTGTCGTACTGGGCGACGACCAGTCCGAGCTGCACCATACCTGTGTGGGTGGCTGTCGTCCCTAAAGACCTACCGTTACGAGACGGGAAACCAGAAGGATTCTAAGCCCCGCTGTGCTTTCTGCCGGTATGGCTTCGTCGAGCGGCGTGCTGTCGCCCCTCCAAGATGTTCGCCGACGGGTCGGCGCGTGGACGAGAGACGACGACCACGCGACGCTGAAGCTCGTCACTGGAATCACGCTGCTCGGACTCGCCTTGCGACTCGCCTTCCTCGGCCAGCGCGTCGCCCACTTCGACGAGGGCCGGGTCGCCTACTGGGCGTGGCACTACGGCGAGAGCGGCTCCTTCGCCTACCGCTACATCATCCACGGGCCGTTCATCCAGCACGTCGACAGCTGGGTGTTCGCGCTCGTCGGGACCAGCGACTTCGCGATGCGCCTGCCCGTCGCCGTCGTCGGCGGGCTCCTCCCGCTGTCGGCGCTTCTGTTCCGCCGACACCTCCGCCGGAGCGAGACCGTCGCGATGGCGCTCTTGCTCGCCATCAACCCGCTCCTGCTCTACTACTCGCGGTTCATGCGCAGCGACGTGCTCGTCGCGGCGTTCATGTTCGTCGCCTTCGGCCTGTTCGTCCGGTTCTACGACACGCGACTCCCGCGCTACCTCTACGCGGCGTCGGCGTTCATGGCCTTGGGCTTCGCCTCGAAGGAGAACGCGCTCGTCTACGTCGTGACGTGGCTCGGCGCGAGCGGCCTGCTCCTGGCGAAGGTGATCGTGTTACCGAACGGCTACCGCGACGCGATCCTCTTCAGCACCGATACGCCCTCTTCCGGCGAGATTCGGGCACGGGTCGTCGGCGGCGCGAAGGACCGGATCGACGCCGGTCGCGGGGCGATCCGCTCGTTCCGGACGCGCCACGACAGCGCCGCGAAGGTAGTGGGCGCGTACGCCGGCCACCTCGTCCTCGCCGTCCTGCTGTTCGGGTTCGTCTCGCTGTTCTTTTACGCGCCCCGGGGTGCGGGCGTTCCCGGCATCGAACACCCGCCAGTCCCCGCCAGCGAGGGGACGGTCGGCTTCTGGGAGGGCATTACCAACCCGGCGCTGTTCGGCGACTTGCTACAGGTGACCGTCGACCGCGTCGCCGACCAGTGGGGTGAGTGGCTCCAGCCGGCCTCCGAGAAGACGTCGGACAGCTACGTGAGCCACTTCGGGGTGTATCTGAAGGCGCTCGGCTTCGGGTCTGCGGCGCTCGCGCTCCTCGCCGGCGTGGGCTACGCGCTCGACCGACTGGGCTACACCGCGCCGCGTCACCTCGTCCCGTTCCTCTTCTACGCGGGGTTCGTCTCCATCTTCGGCTACCCGCTGGGGACCGACATCGGCGCGCCGTGGCTCGCGGTCCACACCGCCGTCCCGTTCGCGTTGCCCGCGGCGGTCGGCCTCGCGGCGATCTTCCGCTGGGGGTTGGACGCGCTCTCCTCGGACGACGCGGAGGGCGTCGGCATCACCGCCATCGCCTTCTTCCTGGTGATCCTGTTCGTCACTAACGCCGCCGTGACGCAGGTCTACACGAACGCGACCACCGACGGGAACCCGCTCGTCCAGTACGCCCAGCCGGAGCAGTCGCTCCGCGAGGAACTGACCGAGATGCACCGCATCTCCCAGACTCACGACAGCGGCCCCGACGTGGTCGTCTACCACGGCGAATCGGGCGACGACTACGACGGCGGCAACGCCTACGTCAAGCAGAGCCGCGACGACTGGAACGAGTCGTGGTGGAACACGCAGCCGACGTGCATCAAGTGGTACAACATGCTCCCGATGCCGTGGTACTTCGCGTCGAGCGACGCGCAGGTGGCCTGCGAGAACGGCGCGACCGCGCTCGGGACGCGGATCCAGCAGAACCAGCCGCCGATCGTCATCACGCAGGAGTTCGACTCGACGGTCCCCCGCGACCGCCTGCGGGCGGCCGGCTACGAGAACGAGACGTACTCGATGCGGACCAGCGGCTACAAGAACGTCTTCACGGTCTGGACTCACGAGGAGTACGTCCGCAACGAGACGGCGCGTTAGCGAACCGTTCTCGGTCTCTCACCGTTTTCACCGCCCGCCCCACTTACCTCGTCACAGAAATCAACGCTTAAGCACGCTCCTGCGAAAGCGCGCCACATGACACGCACGTCTCCCGGCCCGACCCTCGGCGTGGTCGGCGGGGGTCAACTCGGTCGTATGATGGGCGAAGCAGCGGCGCCGCTCGGCGTCGAACTCGTCGTCGCGGACCCGACGCCGGACTGTCCGGCCAGTCCGGTCGTCCGCGACCAGTTGGTCGGCGGGTTCGAGGACGAGGAGACCTTCCGCGACCTCGCGGAGCGAGCGGACGTCCTCACCTTCGAGATCGAACTGGCGGACCCGGACGTCCTCGAACGCGTCGCAGAGGAAACGGACACGCCCGTCCATCCGAAGCCCGAGACGCTCCGGACGATACAGGACAAGCTCGTCCAGAAGCGGCGGCTCTCGGAGGCCGGCGTCCCCGTCCCCGACTTTCGCGCCGTCGAGACGGCCGACGAGCTGCGCGAGGCCTGCGAGGAACTCGGCTACCCGGCGATGCTCAAGGCCCGCACCGGCGGCTACGACGGCCGCGGGAACGTCCCCGTCTCCGGCCCCGAGGACGTCGAGGCGGCCATCGACGACGTGGCCGGGCCGGCGATGGTCGAGGAGATGATCGACTTCGAGCGGGAACTGGCCGTCATGGGCTGTCGCGGCGACGACGAGCGCGACGCCTTCCCGGTGACCGAGACCATTCACGAAGAGGAGATCCTCCGCGAGAGCGTCGCGCCCGCGCGAGCGAGCGAGGCCGTCCAGGAACGCGCCCGCGAAGTGGCGCTCGACGTGCTGGACGCGATGGACGGCCGCGGCGTCTTCGGTATCGAGCTGTTCCAGACGAGCGACGACGAGATCCTCCTCAACGAGATCGCCCCTCGGCCGCACAACTCCGGGCACTGGACCATCGAGGGCTGTCACACCTCGCAGTTCGAACAGCACGTCCGCGCCGTGATGGGTCTCCCGCTCGGATCGACCGAGCAGCGCGATCCGACGGTCTCGACGAACGTCCTCGGCGACGTGGACGAACGCCAGTCCGCGGCGCTGTACGGCGACGAGGCGGTGTTCGCCACCGACCGCGCGCACCTCCACTGGTACGGCAAGCACGAGGTGTACGAGTTACGGAAGATGGGTCACGTCACGATGACCGGCGAGCGCGACGTAGACGAGTTACTGACGGACGTCCGGGAGCTACGCGACGGGTTGACGTTCCGCGAGTGAGCTAGAGACGCGGAGAGACAGCCGAGGGTAAAACGGATTTTCCGCCGCTCGGTACGGGTATCGTTCACTCTACGCTGACTGTTCGGTACCGGTCTTCGCCGCTATCTGTTCGAGGTACGCGATTTCGGGTTCGCCCTGCACGCCCGCTTCGGTCATTTTCTCGCGCAGGTCGTCCGACTGGGCGAACGATCGGGCGTTGGCCATCGTGTCGAACTCGAACAGCATCACGAGGGCGTTCGGGTCAGATTCGGTCCGATACAGTTGATAGCTCTGCTGACCCGACTCGACGCGGAAGTCGTCGTGGTCGTCGAAGTGCGGTTTCCACTCGTCGAAGTTCTCGACGTCGTGCCGGACGAGGATGTACGCCATGTGGTTTCACCGCTAGCTATATTGTTGATGCGGCTACATAATACGGACTTGCCAGTTACACCCCGTCGTAGCCCCGGTACTCGGTCTCCGGCTCTGGCGGCGCTCGCGACGAACCGAGTCGTCTATGTCCGTCCGGTTCCGACGCCGACGTATGGAGCGACGGGCCTTCCTCCGGGCGGTCGGGTCGGCGTCGGTCGTCGGACTCGCGGGATGTATCAGCCGCGGCGCGGACACCGACTACGATATCGGCATGGGCGCGAAGGTGTTCCGACCGGAGCGCTTCGAAGTCGCCCCGGGGACGACCGTGACGTGGCTCAACACGAGCAAGCAGGGCCACTCAGTCACCGCCTACGAGGCGAGCCTCCCGGACGGCGCGGCGTACTTCGCGTCGGGCGGCTTCGACAGCGAGGAGGCCGCTCGCGAGGCGTGGGGGAGCAGTTCCGGCGGGACGCTGTTCGAGGGCCAGCAGTACGAACACACCTTCGAGACGCGCGGGGAGTTCCCGTACTTCTGCATCCCCCACGAGAGCATGGGAATGGTCGGGACGATCGTCGTCACTGACGACCCGGCGACCGAAGAATAGGCGGGTTCGAGTACCGCGAGAAACCGCTCGCGCGAAAGCGCGCTTACGCGTCTTCGACCTCGACGTCTTCCTCGTCGACGTCGACGGTCGCTTCCTCTTCCGCGGCGACTTCCTCGGGGCGCGCTTCGAGGGTCGCTTTCTGGATCTCGACGCGGCGCAGGGGATAGATCTCCTTGGCCTCGCCGTAGATGGCCGAGGAGAGGCGGCCCTCGACGACGCTGTCGATGACCTCTTCGAAGGTCCGCTCCCGAGCGGTCTCCTCGACGAGGTCGATCATCGTGCGGCGGATGGCCTTCTCCTGGGAGGCGTCGGCCTTCTTCGTCGTGACCGCGACGGGCTGGATCTGGACGCGGTAGTCGTCCGTCGTCAGCACGGTGACGAAGGCCTCGACCTTCGAGGAGCCGCGGCGGACGAGCGAGCGCAGGTAGTCCCGCGTCAGCTCGTGCTTGGTGAACTCCGTGTACGCGGAGTCGGAGGCGACCTCGTTGATCTTGAAGGTCAGCTTCGTGTTGTTCTCGCTGGCGTCGTTCTTCAGTTCGCCCAGCGTGGTTTCGATGGTGCGACCGAGCACCTTGTCCGGTTCGTCTGCGGGTGTCTCACCGAGGACTTCCCGGTCGAACTGCTCGGGAGCCTGCACGGTGTACCACCGCTTCTGTTGCTTGCGCTTGGAGACGCTTCGTTCACTCATGGTTGGATTGTGTGGGTTGGTCTGCTAGCTGTGCTGCGACCCGGAGGTTGACGACGTAATCGTCGACCGTCGACTGCAAGCCGCCCGTCGAGTCGCGCTCGACCGTAGTGACGACGGCGTCGCCGTCGACGCGAGTGGTCATCTGGTCGGTGTTGTCCGGCGACACCGCGGCCGCGACGGTCGCGGCGCGGGCGGGCGAGCCGTGCGTCGTGCGGATCTCGGCTCGCTTCCCGGTCATAGTGCCTCCCGGAACGCTTCGATGAGTTCCGACGTCGGCACGTCGAACCGCGCGCGGACGCAGTCGCCGCACTCGACCGCTCGGCCGCCGACGGCGTCCGCCGCGGCCCGCATCGTCGCGGTCAGGTCCCGGCCGTCGGCGGCGCGGGCGGCCGCTTCCCCGTCCGTGACGACGAGCGTCACGGGTTCGGGCCCGCGGAAGTCGGACACGAGGCGGGCGACGGTGCCGACCGGCATCGCGTCGCCGCGCGCGACGAACAGGCCGTCGTACCGGCCGGTCGTCGCCTCGGTGACGGCCGCGTGCGCCCGGCGGGCGTGCGTTCGCCACGCCGAGAGGGCGTCCTCGCGGATGCCCTCGTGGCCGAGCGCGAGCGCGATGCCGACGCCGGGGCGTTCCCGAGCGACGGCGTCCAAGACGTCCGCGTAGCCGCCGATCGTCTCGAAGGGACCGCCCGCGTACGGGCGGAGACCGCGCTGGACCGCGTCGGCCGCCCGCGGCGGCGCGTCGTCCGCGCCGGTGACCGCGAGCGCGACCAGCGACGCGACGCGCCGGTGGTCGTCGTCGGTCGGCTCGGCGGGGAGGTCCAGTTCCGCGAGCGTCGCCCGCGTCCGCTCCTCGTCGCCGGAAAACGGCGCGCGGAGGAGCGTCGAGTGGGCGAGACCGTCGGCGAGGTCCGCCGTCGGAATCGACAGGCCGGGGCGGCGCTCCAGCCCGGCCTGCTCGGCGGCTTCGGCGACCGACCCGTCCAGCTCGCCGCCGGCGATGGTGCCGGCGAGGGCGAGCGGCGAGGCGGTCGCGGTCCCGAGTTCGCGGGCTATCTCGAAGGCCGTCGCGGCCGGACGAGTCGACAGCGCGTGGTCGGCGCTCGAAGGCGAGCGGCCGACGGCGACGGTCACGTCGGCTTCCGTCGTTCGGTCGGGGTCGGTGAATGGGGCGACGACGCTCGCCTGGAACGGCGTTCCGGCGGCGTCGAGTGCCCGCGCCAGCACGCCGGTCCCGGCGAGCGCGTCGCCGGTCGCGTCGCTGACGAGGCGCACGAAGGCGGCCTCGGCGAGCGTCGCGGCGACGTCGCTGGGGGCGGCGGCTGACGGCTGTTCCCGACCGGTGGCCGACATTATTCGTCGTTCAGCAGTGCGACGGCCGTCTCGTAGCTGTAGGTGAAGTCCTCGTCGATCTCGTCACCGCGGTAGTAATCGACGAGACGTCGGATCTTCGACTGCGTGTTCTGGAGCGCGCGCTTGTTCTGGTGGTCGCCGGGGTTCTCGTCCATGTGGTCGCGCAGGCGGACCGCGCGTTCCATCAGGTTACGGAGGTCCTCGGGGAAGTCGGACTTCGCGTCGTTGTCCTCCAGAATCTCGGTGACCTTCCTGCCGGTGGCGAGTTTGACGTCCGGGACGGGTGTGCCCTGGACGCCTTCGTCGCGCAGTTTCAGGCCGATCTCGCTGGGCGAGTGGCCCTGCTCGGCGAGTTCGACGACGCGCTCTTCGACGGCGTCGGCGTCGACGTCGCTCCACTCCGGGGGTTCGTCTGTCGCGGGCTTGTCCGAACCGGACGAGCCGCGACGGCGGGTATGCATTCGTGCCATAGTTGTGAGATTGGAACCGCACGAACCGCTCGTCGCTGCCGGTAGCGAGGCGTATTGGCACCGTTAGATGCCGAACACGGCCGCAATCCCGAGCCGTGGAATCCCACGGCGTGTCAGATTTGCGGTCGCGCTGTTCCCGTCTCTCCGTCGTCGGCGGCGCGACTAAACCGTTTCCATCTCGCCGAGGCGGTAGAACTTTGGGCCGGGATAGCACAGGACGGGTCATGGATCGACGCGCGTTCCTCCGTAGTGCCGCCGCGGCCGGTGTCGCTGTCGCCGGGTGTGGCAGCGACGCGCCGACGGGAACGCTCGCTACCTACGTCAGCGACCGGCCGGGGGCGATCAGCGACTTTACCTCCTGTGTCGTCTCGCTGAGCGAACTCCGGGTCCTCCCGGCCGACGAGACGAACGGGACGGAGGAACACGTGGGTTCGGAACTGGTGTTCAAACTCGACGACGCCGTCGTGAATCTCGTCGAACTGGTCGGCTCGACGTCGACGCTCGCACCGGAACAGGAGCTCGCGACCGGCGAGTACGCCTATCTGAAACTCGGCGTCTCGTCGGTCGAAGCGACTCTCAGCGGCGGCGAGACGGCGATGGTTTCGACCCCTGGTGACGCCGCACTGAAGTTCGATCGCCCCTTCGAAATACGGGCCGGCGAACGGACGCGATTCACTGCGAATTTCGCTCCGGTTCCGGGAAGCGGTCGCGGTCGGTATCTCCTTCGACCGGTGGCGTCGGAGACCACTGTGAGCTACGAGTAGCGTCGCTCGCGGTTCGAGCGCGAGCGGGTTTCGGCGCTCGATACAGTGCGGCGTCTCTTATACCCGAGCGAACCAAGCGATACCCGCCATGTCGATCGGGCGAGCGGCGACGGGAAGCCGGGGACAGAGTCCGGTCGTCGGTTTCGCACTGCTGTTGGCGGTCGTCGCCGTCACGGTGATCGTGGTGGCCGCCATCGGCGGGAGTGCGCTCTCTACGACGCAGTCGCAGTTGGAGACCGAGCGGTCCGCGAGGGCGATGACGCAGTTGGATTCGCAGGCCGAACTCGTCGCACTCGGCGGGTCCAACGTTCAATCCGTCACCCTCCAGCGGGCGGGGCGGGGAACGTACGAGGTCGATGAGACAGCGGGGTGGATGCGCGTCTCCTACGAGAATACGACGGCGGGGACGCAGACGACGGTGTTCAACGAGACGATGGGGGCGTTCGTCTACGACGGAGCGGAGAGTCGGGTCGCTTATCAGGGGGGCGGCGTCTGGCGGCTCAGCGGTGACGGGCGCGCGGAGATGGTCTCGCCGCCCGAGATCAGCTATCGGAACGCGACGCTGACGGTTCCGCTGGTGACCGTGAGCGGAGCCGATTCGATCGACGGCCGAGCGGTCGTCAGGCACGACGGGACGACCCGACACTATCCGACCGCGACGGCGACGAACCCGCTGGACGACGGAGCGGTGACCGTGACCGTCCAGAGCGAGTACTACCGCGCGTGGGGCGAGTACTTCGAGACGCGCACGAGCGGCGACGTCACGTACGACCACGCGAACGGCCGAGTAACGCTCCTCCTGACCGTTCCGACGGACCGCCCGCGATAACTGCCGGCGTCGTCTCCGGATCGCCGGAATCGACGATGACCGTCGAGAACAACGTCCTCATGGACGGATACGACTCTTCGACCGGCGGGTATGGCGGCCCGCCGCCGTCCGGGGGCGCGGCGAAGTTGCTGGTTGCGGGCGACCTCGATATCGAGAAGGGCGACATCTACGGCGACGTCGAGATCGGCGGAACCGTTCGATTCACCCACCCGAACGGTCGTCTCCACGGCGGGAACATCTCCTACGGTGAGGGGCTCTCACCGGACCCGCCGGGGACCAACTGGGACGCCGGTCCCGACAACTGGCGGGCGGCTAACGCCAGCATCGAGGGACCGGATTCGGTCGGGGGTCTCATCGACGCACGGGGGGAGACGCTCCGAGCAACGGACGCGAACGACAACGCGGCGACGGCCACCGTGAGCGCCGGGCGGATTCAGTACGGCGCGGCAGGTCCGGCGGAGACGGCGGTGCTCTCGGCGGGCGCGTACCGCCTCGACGACCTCGTCGTCGGCGGGGATCAGACGCTGGTGTTGGATACGAGCGAGGGTGACATCGACGTCTACGTCGACGGCGAGCTGGCGATAGACCGCGGTGAGATCGCGGTCGTCGGCGACGGCCGAGTGAACGTCTACCTGCAGGGGGACCTCTCGATCGAGGGACGGAACGGTAACCGGGAGGTCCGTACTGGCGGCGAGAACGCGACGCAGTTCTGGGTGTACGCGAACCCCCACGCGACGGCAGAATTTGGCAGCAAGGTCAGCTACACGGGGGTCATCTACGGGCCGGGACGGGGACCCGATCCGGGAGTCGAACTGGACCTGTCGTCGGCTTCCTCGGGCAGCGGAATCTACGGCGCGTTCGTGGGCGACGTGACGACGATAAACAACTTCGACGTCCACTACGACGAGGCGCTCTCGAACACCGAGACCGTCCAGCGGTCCTCGCGGGCGCCCGCGGTCACGTACGTCCACGCTTCGACGAACGGCGTCACCATCACCGCCGAGTAACGGTGCGTGTGGGTATCGTCCCCGATTCCGAACGGTCTGGCTTCGCTCTGCGTACCAGATTCGATAGTTTCGCCGACGAGTTTATCACGAGTGATAAGCAAATAGTGTGTCATGCACAGAGGGTCGGGGACGACTGGAGCGCGGCGAGGGCAGACGGGACCGCTCGGACTCGTTCTCGTTTTCGCGCTGGTGATCGCCTCGACGACGGCGCTGGTGGCGTTCGGAGCGACGGCCATCACGGACACGCAGGACCGCCTCGACAGCGAACGCATGGAGAAGACGATGACGCAGCTGGACTCGCAGGCGGCGCTCGTCGCGCTGGGGGACTCGGAGGTCCAGCAAGTCGATATCAGCGTGCCCGGCAGGCAGGGGTATCTCGTCGATAGCGACGCCGGCCAATTGACGCTCTCCTACGAGAATACGACGACGGGGGCACAGCGGACAGTGTTCTCGACGGAGATGGGCGCGGTCGTCTACGAGCTCTCGGACGGGTCGACGGTCGCGTATCAGGGCGGCGGCGTCTGGCGCTCTGACGACGGCCGCAACTCGGTGATGATCTCGCCGCCGGAGTTCCACTACCGCGAGGCCACGCTGACGCTCCCGCTCGTGACCGTCGACGGCGACGAGCGCGTCGACGGGCGAGCGGTTATCACGCACAATAACTCGACGCGGTACTACCCGAACGAGCGCATCGACAGCGCGTTCACCAACCCGATGGAGAACGGCAAGGTGCAGGTCACGGTGACGAGTACGTACTACCGCGCGTGGGGACAGTACTTCGAGACGCGGACCGACGGGACCGTCCAGTACGACCACGCGAACGACCGGGTCACGCTGACACTCGTAACGCCGCTCCAGAACACCCGGATCACCTCCGCGACGGCGAGCCTGTCCGCCAGCGGCTCGTTCCAGATCAACGGCGGGACGAACACGCAGTGTAGCCCGAGCGTCTACACGAACAGCTACAACTCCAGCGGGACTACCGACGGCTACTGCGCGCAGACGCCGGGCCACGCCGGCGACATCGTCTACGGCGGCGACGTGGACATCAGCAACGGGGCCGGCGGCGACGACATCCGCGGCGACGTCGTCTCGGGCGGCACCGTCTACGTCGGCAACGGCGGCGGGAAGCCGTACGTCTACGGCAACATCAGCTACACCGACAACTGCGAGCGGAGCCTCGCGCACTGCCGGGACCGCATCACGTACGGCGGTGGCAGCCTGAAACAGATCAGCGGTATCGAAGAGGCACCGGCGGTCAACGGCGTCATCCGGACGCGCGTCGAGGAAGTCGCGGCCGACAACGACAACGGAACGACGGGCAACGTCACCGCGGGCGAAGTCGACTTCGGTAACGCGGGGGCGACCGACACGGCCGAACTCGACGCGGGCGTCTACTATCTCGACGAGCTCACCGTCCCCAGCGACAACGAAGTCGTCCTCGACACCACTGGCGGCGATGTCGTCCTCGTCGTCGAGGAGAATGTCTACCTCCACGACCAGGCGAAAATCACCGTCGTCGGCGACGGCAAGGCCAGCGTCTACGTGGGCGGGGCCGGCACAGACGGCAGCGGTCGGCACTTCTACATGGGGTCGAACAGCGCCGTCACGAACGCGGGCGACGACGCGCCGCAGTTCCGCATGTACGGGAAGGACAACTTCACTGCACAGCTCGGAAGCGGGTCCGGCGGGAACCTCGCGAAGTACGTCGGCGTCATCTACGCCCCGCCGGGGAACGCCGGCACCGGGAGCGTCACGCTCGACGGCGGCGAGATCTTCGGCGGCGTCCTCACGGGGACGACCACCATCGACGGCGGGAACGGCGGGAGCATCCACTACGACGAGGCGCTGCGAACCGAACGCGTCCTAGAGCGGAGCGACTCCGTCGTGAAGGTCACGTACATCCACGCGTCGGTCAACGAGGTCAACGTCACGAGCGCCTGACCGAAGGGTTTCTCTCTCCTGCGGTCCGTTCACTGGTCGATCTCGACCGAGATGTCGTGATAGACGACGTAGACGCGGTCTATCGATCCGGGGGCGTACTCGCACTGGATACCACTTCCCACGGAGCTACACGTGAATCCTCGGTCCACGAGGTACTCCTCCCAGAGCGACTGTCGCGGCGAGTTCGCTATCGTCATCCGCACGCCGTCGACCGCGTTGCTCGTGTCCGCGTAGACGACGTCCGTCCGTTCCTCCTTCGTGCGGACGAGGACCGTCGAGCCGCCGAGGCTCTGCGTGCTCGGTCGGTTGAGACCGACAACTGGGAGCAGGACCCGCTCGTTCGAGACGACGAACGGGGGTTTCCGCACGCGAACGCCGCCGCCGCGGGTCGTCCTGAACACCCCGCCGGCTTCGTAGGCGAGCGTCTGGTCGTCGACGCCGCCGTACTCGATCGGGCGGACCGTCCAGCTACCGACGGGAGTGAATCCACCGCCTTCGTCGACGCTGACGGTGACGGTCACGTTGTCGGCGACCACCAACTGCCCCTCGCCGAGGCTGACCTCGGTCGCTCGGCTCGGCGCGCCGTGGCGGTGGATGTCGGCGACGTTGTCCGCGAGGACGTCGAAGGCGCGCTCCGCGTTGTCCATCTGCTCGGCGTCGCGCGTGTCCTGCAAGGCACCGACGCCGGTCACCGAGACCAGCGCGATGGAGGCGACGACGATGCCGAAGATGAGCGTGTAGCTGAGCACCTCGCTCACGGCTCGGTCACTCCGCTCAGTCATCCCGCACCTCCAGTTCGCCGGACCCGTCGTCGTACCGAATCTCGACGACGCCGCCGTCCGAGGTGGACGCCGAGAGGGGCGTCTCCGTCTCTACGTCGACGGTCACCTCGATCTCCGGATTCGTCGACTGCAAGACCACGGCCGGACCGCCGGGATCCAGTTCGATCCGGTAGGTGCTCCCCGCCACTCGCTCCGGGAACGGCTGCTCGACGCTCGCGGTCACCGAGCCGCTGCCGGCCACGACCAAGCGGTCGGTTCGGTGGAGGTCCGAGACCACCTGCTGGCCGATGACCGTGAGTTCGTTTCGGATGACCTGCTCGCGCCGGTCGTCGACGTAATCCCCGCCCGCGATGAGGAGCCCCGAGACGAGGATGGCCGCGATCGCCATCGTGAGCGTGTAGCTGAGCGCCGTCGAGACGGCGCGCGTATCAGACATCCGGCTCACCCGGTGCGACCCTTATATCCGTCTCGTAGCGCATGTCCGCCGTGCTGTACTCGTATCGCACCGTCACGTCGTAGAGCGCGTCGGTCTCGTAGGGCTGACCGCCGCCGAGAACGCCGTCGACGAGCGGGAGGTCCAGTCCCCCGTCGTCGTGGACGACCATCGAGAAGTTCCCCTCTATCTGGCTCGCGTTCCGGAAGTAGACGTCGTACTCGTCGCTCGTGCCGACGCCGGTGCCCGACCCGAAGTGAAAGTTCTCGCCGCTCGGCGCGGTCCCGAGCGCGTCGCAGGGCTCGCCGTCGATAGTCCCCCGAGTGACGTCGATGCGGTAGGTCGGACTGTCGCTGTCGACGGTGACCTCACAGGCCTCCTGTGTCGTCGTGCCGCTCTCGTTACGCAGCGTCCGGACGTGGACGGTGTCGCCGCCCGCCGCGGTCGTCCAGATCTGCATCCGCCAGCTGTTCTCGTTGCCGGTCGCTCCGGACTCGTTGACCTTCACCTCGAAGGGCGTCCCGCTCCCGTCGTCGATACTCGTCGCGTCGATGCGGAACGCGCGGGTGCCGTTGCCGCCGGCGACTCGCTTTACGCCGCCGACGACTTTGTAGTTCGTCGCATTGCTGTCGTCTGTGAACGAACTGGAGTCGTTCTGAGCGATGCGCACTCCTTCCGTCGAGCCCTGTACGGCGACGTTCACCAACCGCCCGCGCCGCACTTCCTGGTGCTCCGTCTGCCCGCTCGTATTCTTCACGGCGTCCTCGACGGCCCCATCGAGGTCACCGCTGTAGTTCTGCCGGTTGGCGATTCTGACGGCGTCGCCGACGTTCGTCTCGACCATCCCGCGCATCTCCAGGGCGTCGTCGCTCCCGGCCGTCTCGCCGCGACTCGCCAGGTTCTCGGAGAAGATGGCGGAGTTGACGATGAGCGCCAGCGCGACGAAGACGACCGCGAGAGCCAGCGCCGTGACGAGGAGCAGCTGTCCGCGCTCCCGCCCTCTCAGATCCGCCACGCGACCACCTCCACTCTGACCGTGTTGTGCAGGTTGTCACCGGTGTCCGGGATCGGATACGTGACGTTCTCCGTTCGCAGCCTCGTCGCGGTGGGTACCCCGTCCTCGTCGTAGAGCGGGTCCGAGTCCACGAGCGTTATCGTCCGCGTCGCGGTCACGGCGTTGTCGCTCGGCACGCCGTTGTAGACGTACCTGCGCGTGATCGACTCGCCGTCGAGGTTCTGAAACCGCAGGTAGACGTTGTAGGCGATGCCCTCGTCGTTGAACGACCGCTCCAGCATCCCCCCGAACGTGTTGTTCGGCGGCGCGCTCGTGTAGTACCCCAGGTCCTCGTTCGCCCCGTGGAACTCTCTCGTGCTGTTGTTCCAGTAGAGCACCGCCGGCTTCAGCGAGTCGGTCCGTGCCGCCGTGGCGAGCACGCCCTGCCCGACCGCCTGCTGTTGGTTCTCGATGTGCTGACTGGACGTGCTGGCCGACAGCGGCGTCACGGCGGTCATCTGCAACGCGAAGATGAGGCTCGTCAGCAACAGCAGCGCCGCGACGGTCGCCTCCAGCGTGTGTGCCTGTCCCCGCATCTCACCACACCCCCACGGAGACGGTCACGTCTCGCCCGTCAAGGGCGACGACGCGCGACGCCGTCACCGACGCGTCGTTGGCTTTCGGCGGCGCGTCGCCTCGCGTGAGAACGACGTCGCCGCCGTCACACGCGGACGTTCCCGCTTCGACGAGCCCCGTATCCGGCTCGTCGCGGTCCCAGCAGAGCACGTCGTCCCCCGACCCCGCCGCCGAGACGTTCCCGCGGACCGTGACGTTCAGACTCTGCCGGTTCTCGTCTAATCCCAGCTGTGATTCGACCGATCCCGAGCCGTAGCTGCACTGTCCCGGACTCGCTCCGTCGAAGAACGCCACGGTGCAGTACTCCTCCAGTACGAACGGCTCGTCGGGGTCGGCCAGAACGCTCTTCGCGAGCTGGTCGGCCACCCTGTTCGAGACGACGGTCTCCTCCTGTGTCCCCTCGGTAAACGGCGCTAAGATGCCGGGGATAAACAGAAAGACGAACAACAACACGGCGAGAAAGAGGCTCATCCCGATGGCGAAATCGAGCGTGGTCTGCCCCCGCATCAGTCTCGCCGCTCCGGTCTGCAGTTACGCTGCCGTCGGCCGCGTGGCCCCTCTCTCGCACTACGCTTGCCGTACATGGATCCCTTGCCGCCACCAAGTCGGTGGTACCTGACAACTTGTCGTACTGGATGCTCTTATCCGTTGCGGCGCTCTCGGTCGAGAGTGCGCTACGCCACCGGTCCGCACGTCTCCGCCGCTTCGATGGGTTTAAGAAACGGCATCGGATACTGAAGCATGCAAGGCGGGCTCGTAGATCAGCGGTAGATCACTCCCTTGGCATGGGAGAGGCCCCGGGTTCAAATCCCGGCGAGTCCATCTGAGTTCTCTCCGTCAACATTCGACGGAGGGCACGGCTCCTTTATAAAGTCCATACACCGTTCAGCGTGTATTTTACCGCTTCTACCCGTTAGAAACGTCCCTTGTTAGGTCCCACCGTCACCTCACCATCCCCTTGCCGTATCCGGATTTCGTACACTCGACTTTTCGAAGTGGTGTATTTGTGTATATGTGCGCCGTGCTGAAAGGGAGAGTAACAACGCATCGAGGTGGAGAGTACTAACCGGCTCGATGCATCTTTACCCCGGTTAGAACATTCATCGGTGCGCGCGAGCGAGTATTAGGTAACTCCGTATGCGAATTTTTCAGCTAAGAGTCAGATATTGCGTTTCGTCTGATAGGCTATATCCAGTCATCTGGAAGCCCGTCTTGGTTCTGATGTATTAGCTCGACTAATGGCGCTATTTCGTCAAAATTCGGTCCTTTTTCAACAATATGGTTCTCTTTGTTCCACTGAATATATTCTCTATCTACTAACATCGGGAGATGACTGTGGTAAAGTTGAATCTGTAACCTGCTTAGTTCTCTCTCTCCCGTATGAATATCCTCAGGAACTGTAATATGTTCCTCAGAATCACAGCCAAGTAGAGCTACCAGTAGGCGACGGCGATCTCGATTTTGAAGACACTTCAGCATTGTATCCCAACTGGTTTGGAACTCTGTCACACACCGCATAAGAAAGAACAGTCAGATAGAGATATGGCTTGCATTTTAACGGCGGTAAATAACTCATTGAGGTGTGCGGGTGCGTGTTGAGTGACCAGATGTGCAATTTCTCTGGGCATTATACAAATCACCTATCTGTATTATAAAGTAATCACTTCTCCTTGTGGTGTAGGTGTTGATAGGTCTGTCTGTGAGTCAACAGCCCACATCGTTGATTTTCCTTTCCAGTTGATTTTTAGTTGTGGCGTTTGATCTGATTTTATCATACCAACAACCCAGCCAGAGACAGTATCATTAGCGGCGATATTGGGTCGGTAATTACCTGACGGATATGTTTCTAACTTATGTCCAACTATGCCGAGTTCGTATCCATTGTATTCCGACAATCTGTTAAGCTCGGGTAGGTGTCCACCCTCTCCGCTCCCGAAGACTCGAATATCATTAATCCCGCCTCTATAGATAACACCATCTTCCTTTTCTAATGTCTCATAGTTTACCGGATTCACATACGGACCATCATGCTCTGCAACGTCTGTATTATGAGCTGAAATCTTGAATAAGGCAAAAATACCGTTTGATGGTGACTTCTTTGTATTGTCGTCAATCGTGACCGTGTTTGAAGTCATGGCATCTGTTACTGTAACTTCAATATCTCCGTAGGTCACGGTCTCTCCAAGTGACTGAGTCCCTGCTTCTGATAGTAATTGCGTAGAGCAACCCGCGAGTAGTATCGGAGCCGAAAGGGAAAGGAATGCTCGTCTATGCATAATGTATACTATTATATGTGTTATAAAATAAGTACCGGATAAGAACAGATTGTAGTATTATAGTGATTAAGTTGATAAACGGCTTCGATCAGACTCCTTCTAATCCAACGCATTGAACGGGGGGAGAACTTAGTGGCCCCTAATATACCCATCAGGATACAACATTGTTGGTACGGGCGGGCGCACTAACGACAGCGATACGCGGAAATCCAGTTTGAGGGATAAATTAACCTACCACCAGAAATGTAAATATTGATGTCCTGTTTTATTTCCCACATCTATTTATCCACTCATTTACTTACAAATCGCATGGCAATTAACAAGCCACCATATGACGCTACAGTAGAAAATATTAGAATGCTATGCGAAGAATGTCGGGACGTATCTAAATCCGGTGATGAGGAGCTTGAAGAGATAGTAGATGATTTAGAGGGTTCCACATTCAATCGTAATCTCGAAGCAGCAGTTTTGCTTGGGTTCTTTGAAGAAGATGAGAATGGGAAATACACTCCTACGAAACGCGGAAAGATGATTGGGTATGGTCCTGATGAGGGACAAGAGACAGACATCTTCCGAGAGATAATCCGAGAGAATGAATTCTATAATGAACTTCTGGAGATCGTAGGTAATGAATTAGATGAGAGTGGTGAGAAGCGCTATCTAACACGTGATAAGGTAATGAGACAAATTGGAATTAATTTTGACTTTGGTGTGGGTGACCGAACAATAGAATCTGCTTCTGGAGTTTTCTTGAAAGTCTTAGATGCTGCTGGACTCGGGACATACAAACGAGGGCAAGGAAGTTATCCAACGAGACTGGAAATTAATGATGAGTACACTGGGTTTGTAGAAAGCATCTCCGCTGATGGGAAATCGGGCGATCCCGATAATAGTGAAGAAGAGAAAGACGACAGTGCAAAACAAACAGAACTGAGTCAGATAGACGAAGATATAGATGGGGCTATGAACGGGGAATCAAAGAATGGGAATTCCGAGCAGTCAGAACCAAGCGAATCCGTTGAAGAGGTTGTTGAAAAAGAGATAGTTGATACACCAGCCGGTGAATCTATTGAAGTTCAGGTGAATATTGAGGTCTCTTCAACAGACTGGGAGAGTGAAGAAGTTATCAAATTCATTGAAGCGATTCAGTCTGAGTGAGGGATAAAATGTTCCCATCGTATCAGGTTCCACCAGAGGACATAGTCGAAGTAGTATTTGCCATCTCTGAATTAGGAGAGGACGCTTCTAAAGAACAGATTTCAGAATTTACTGGGGAATCAACAAGGAAAGTCAGAGAGTCGATCAAGGTACTTCGAGAGCTGAATATCATTGCCAGCGAACAAAACGTTGGTCTTGCAATCCGATATGATAGTCTTATTCAACAACTTTCACCCGACGAGAGAGGTGCTATCATTGAAGAGGCATTAGTTTCGCATCAACCGTTTGTAGATTATGCGTCATACATAGACCAAGGATACACTTCAAAACAGGCCGCACAAAAAGTCCACTCGGCGTATGATGTAGCTAAGAGCCGAGAGTATTTGCAAAAGTACTTCGAACGGCTGGGGGAGTTCTCAGATGTTCTCTCAGAAGACGGAAACTTGGCTGTCGAAATACGCGAGATCCCCGCAAATTCAACAGTCTCAATCGAACAATTACGAGATGCTCTGGATTCAAAACTCGAAATTCGAGTGTACCTTGACGAAATTCTTGGAGATGAAATAATGAATTTTGTTGATAAAGATACCAAAAAAGACCTAACAGATGCATATCTTAAACATGCCAGTGACCCGAGAGCATCAATTAGTGCTGTTGGAAGAGCTTTTGAAGATTTTCTGAGGAATGTTGGGGATACCTTTGGAAGTGATAGTCGTGATTATTCGACTGGGTCCGGAATAATTCCAGTTGGCAACCATTTAGAAGGTGATAATTTAATTAAAAAGATACACAAACGTCGCATTTTTGCCTTTGCCGAATTGCGGAATAAAGGCGGTGCGCATGGGGATGATGCAGAACAATTAGAGAGATGGAAAACATCTCCAGAGGTCAGTCTTAGTCAAGCAATCGAAGCTACCCTCCTTATTAGAAGCATTTACAGATATGCCTCTGAGGGTGAGTTAGTCCTTTGACAGAGGAAACATCGACTACTTTGTAGGTGGAAAGATGCATTGAGGGCGTTGGAGCAGAATGTGAAAAAACAGGTGTATGGAGAGTTTGATCTGAGCGTTTCGGAAGTCTCCCTATACTACCCATTAGCCAGACTTCCGAAACCTACCCGCCAAACTCAACGTGACCGAACTCTCCAATATCTTCGAGACAGATGTTCGAGTAGTGTTTCGCTGAGCCTTGACCCCACTTGCTCTCGAACTCATTGTAACCTGCATTCACAAGATCGTCGAGATAGTCTCTTACCCGACGTTTCGAGACAGAGACTTGGTTGTATAGTTCAGTTGTAGATCATTCTTCGAGTTCTCATGCATCGAGGCGGTTGAATACTCGTCTCACTGTCCAAAGGAGTTACACGGCTAAACCGATCTGCGTGTTCGGGAGTCTCCTACGGATACAATCCCACCCTCGATGTATTGTTACACGGTTTCAGAACCCTCGATGTAACACACCATAGCCATCCTTCCGAAGCTACTCGGTGAACTCGACGTAGCCGTACTCTGGGGCCTCCTCGACACATACATTCGAGAAGTGGAAAGCATTCCCACGACCACCCTGCCAACTTTCGAGATAGCCCTGTTCGACGAGATTCTTGAGATGCTCTCGGGTATACCGCGCATGGATGGAAACTCTGTCAGCTACGTCCCCAGTCTTCCAGTCTCGAATGTCCCGCTTGTCAAGTTCACGTATAGCCTCAATTACCTGCTTCATACCGTCTTTTTGCGTCATCCACGAGTCAACGGAGACGATTCGCTTCTCTGGCTCCACCCAGTCCGGTAGAGCTGACGTGTGGACGTACACAGTCGCACCCTTCTCGCCCTCTACCTCCTTTCGTCCGAAACGCATCACTGCCTGAAGGACTTCGTTCCGAATCAGTGCCTCCATGACACGGTTACCGAAGTATCCGTAGTCGGTATCTTTCCCCGAAGTCCCCTCGTGTCGCTCAACGGAGTAACCGGCGAGTGCGCCCCACTTCTTCACAACATCGTCCCCAGGATGTGGATTCCCCAAGACGATACCGAGCCGTGTAGTCCCGAAACTGTTGCTGCCCTTGAGGTTCCCGTAGTTTTCCGTCCTCGATGCCAAGGAGTTCAGTCCGCGACCTTCGTACTGTTTTAGCCCCTCCTTCGAGGTGATTACTCCCGGAGTAGAGTCGTGGAGATCGTTCAATTTCTCCACAACGGGAATATCGACCGTCGGAGAAACCCCATCTCCGCCCTGATAGGCGTTCCAGTTCTCGGTAGTCTGCACGATTTCCAACCCGAGAACATCCTCAAGATATACCTGCCTGTCACCATCATCAAGGAGCGGAAACCGTTCTATTTCCGTCCCCATCACGAGTTCCCACAGTTCGAGTACTGGCGTCCCATCGAGAGCCACGACACTCTCTGCTTCCCCAAGGTTCGGCGGAAGGAGGAATGACCATTCGTGTTCGGTATTACGGGCCGCAACTTTCCCGTTCCCCAAATCAGCGTGTCGCCAACGGTTATCCAGCCTCTCTTTCTCCAGATTTGCGAGCGTCATTAGCGGCCCCAGAGCGTGTGCAGACGAATTCTTGGACTTGAGTACGTGATTGGAATCGTAGTGCGACCAAACCTCTTGCTTCCACAGCTCAACTTCTTCCTGAAACTCGGACTGGCGTTCAAGCAGCTCCTCGTAGTCACGGAAGGGAAGCAGGTCCTCCTCTTCAACGTATGCGGTTACTGCTGGTGGAACCTTCCCCGTGTACTCTTGTACGAAAGCGTCTCCGGGAAACTCATCGATAGCGACGTAGCGTTCCTCCGTCCAGTCAGTCTGGTGGGCGTGGAGATAGTGTCCGAGAAGAACATCGTATGACTCGGGGTCGATGTTAATCCCCTCGATGTATGGACATTCTCCATGTTCCAGACAGGGCAGCTGTTCCCCGAGAAGCTTACTGGCCTTCTGATGGATTGTTTCGCCTTTGATTCCTTGTCGGTATATCGAGAGTAGCTTCTCCGTAAGTTCATCTGCCGGGTTTCCCTTCTCGTCAAGTGATACGCTCTCACAGTCGCGGTGGAAGGAAGCAAGCCGTGCAACCGAAAGGTCGAGGTCGTCTTCCGCACACCAGTTCTTATACTCGTCCATGAGTTCGTGCCGTGGAGCGAAGACGGTGATCTGGTTGCCTGTTTCAGCCGCCCATTTGAGGACACCGTAACTCTTACCTGAAGCCGGTAGCGCCTCGATGAGTGCCGTTTGTGGGTGTTTGAATGCCTTCCGTATCACGTCGCCAAGACGAAATCGGATTTGTTCGAGAGTGAGGTTTTGCGATAGTCCTGCTGCTGTAGATGTGTCTGTGGACATGAGAATGAGTTCCGCACCACTATTGCGGGGGTGGTCGCGGCAAAAAGCCTCTACTGTACATAATGGGATGCAAGTGCATATAACTACCGGAAATCGACAGACAGCAGTCTATAAATCCAAAAATGGAAGGTTTATCTCCCGGGCTGAACCCAGGGGTTAGACGTTCAAATCCGGTTCAAGAAACGAGCTAACAGTCAGGCATCGTTTGTCGTATCTTCTCGGATTTTTCCGTCTTCGAGCGCTTGTCGTAGTACTGCTTGATGGTGTCGTACCCGCTATTGACAAGGTCGGACACGTCCTCGATGGACACGTCGTTATCGAGTAGGTACATAATCCGGCCCTTCCGAATCGAGTGAGGACTCACGCTCGATGGACACTTACTGGCAGTATTGTAGGTCGTGGCTTCACACTCGTCGGGATCGCGGTCGTGGGGACATTCTTGCCCATAGTGGCAAGGGCGCGTAAGCGTGTAGACGTTTCGCTGAATCGTTGTCTTCTGCGCACGGACTGACCGACCCATTAACAGAGGTTTTCGTCCGTGTTTGTCCGTCTCACCGGGATGGTTCATTTCGAGGTAGTCTTTCACCACCTCCACGTCTTCTTTCGATAGCGGGACGTTCCTCTCACCGTGGGCTTTGTTCTTCAGCGGAGTTCCGGTATCCGGACGATGACGTATCTTCAGCATCGGTGGATCTTCCACGAGGTCGTCCACATCGAGGGCGTGAATACTCCCCTGACGTGCCGCTGTTCGCCACAGAAGCAGGAACGTGACGTGTCGGAGTGACGCGTACTCGTACTTTTCGAGGTAGTCGAGAATCACGTCAGTTGTCTCCGCCTCGATGAATTCGTCTCGCGAGTCGTTACCGTCTTTTTGAGGCACGAGGCTTTCCACTTTCATCGGTAGTCCGTGAGGTACGGCTTCGATAGCCTGACAGTAGCGCATGAACTTCTTGAGTGTCCACATCTGGTTTCGAAGCGTGGTGAGGCTCACCTGCTTGCCACGCCACGTCTTGAACTCCTTGAGTCGTCGTCCGGTGAGGTCGTTGAGATTCTCTATCTGGTTTTCGTGGCAGAAGTCCACGAACGGACGGAGAGCGTATTTGTAGTTCTGTACGGTGTTCTTTGCCTGTCCTTCTTTCTGGTCTTCGAGGAAGTCTGTGACGGCTTCCTGTGGTGCGTATGGTTCGAGGCTCATTGTTGGGTGTCAACGGAGTCGTACACCCAGATAGATCCATTCAGGTTGGCATACACCCCACGCGGAGGGAGCGTAGCGACCGTGAGCGTAGGCCCCGGGTTCAAATCCCGGCGAGTCCACTTCCTTCGCTCACTGAGTTCGCTCAGTCGTGCACTCGCCGAACATCGCAAACCCTTCGGGTTTGCTCAATCCCGGCGAGTCCGTCTGCGTTCTCTACGACAAGACGACGAGAAACGGGTGTGGCTATCGGACGACGAACTGACGCGACTCACCGAGCAGGTCGAGACGCCTCACCAGCCGTTGGCCTTCTGCCTGCCGATCGGAATCGGACTTCGGCGCTCGGAAATCAGCGAAGTGTGTTCGTAAAACCACTCTAACGGGCCGAGAGACGGATTCTCCGTTTCGTTCGTCCGACTTTCACTGATGGACCTGTCTCGGATATCACCGGCTTGGAATCCGTTTGCCCAGAAGATTGTGTCAATCTCGTCGGACAGGTCTTCTGCGGGGAATTATCACCCGCCACATATCGGGCGGTAAGACGCGGTTACTTCCGGTATTGTCTGGATTTGATTTTCACCGGAGGGTTTTTGTCAGTCGATAGCGTGGTTGCATAGAATGATTGGAGGAGGCCGGTCAGTCGGGGGAGAGCGTGGCGTCTCCAACGTCTTGGCTGTCGTATTGCTGATCGGTATCACGACGGTGGGGGTCGTCGTCGTTCTCGTCGCCGGGTGGGCGACGATCAGCGACGTGAACCAGGACGCAAACACCGAGATCGCAGAGGAGTCGCTGCTCAAGATCGACAGCGTGTTCCAGCAGTCGAGCGGCGGCAACGCGTCGTTCGATATCCCCGACGAGGTCGACGGGAAGGTATCGGTCTCACACGACCCGACGTACAACCTCACGCTGAACGAAAACGCGACCTGTTCTAGCGGCGCACGCGATCTCAGTAGCATCCGGTACGAGGAGAGCGGGAAGAACGTCGGCTACGAGGGCGGGGGCGTCTGGCGGTTGACCGAGGCGGGCACGACGATGTCCTCGCCGCCGGACGTGACCTACGAGAACGGGTCGCTGTCGGTCGCGTTCGTCGACATCAACGGGCAGATCACTTCTTCGGGCGAGATTCGGGCACAGCGCAACGTCACCGCCCAGCAGATCCAACAGCGGAACATGAGCCGTGCGCTCTACACCAACGGGACGTACGCCGCACCGCCGCCGGGAACCGGTCCGATCGGGTTCGTCTGTAAGCCCTCGAACGTTCAGAACGCGACGCTGAAGATAGAGGACAGTCTCTACGCGCGCGGCTGGGCGAATTGGGCGCGGAACAACTACGACGATCGGCGCGTCTCGGTCAATCCCACCGGGACTGTCAATCCCGGTGACACCGTCGAGATCACCTTCCAACTCGGGGACGTCTCGGACCCCCACTACGCCGTCTCGAACGTCGGTATCATGCGGAGTCCGGGGAGTCAGCCACAAGTAACGGCGACGGTCACGAATACCGGGGGGTTACGGGCGACGAGGCCAGTACGTTTCAGTTACGATAACGCGACGTACGATTCGCAGTCGGTGACGCTCGACGGTGGGGAGAGTACGACGGTAACTCAGCCGCTCCCGAACAGCCGAATCGTCGACGACGGGAACCCGCACAATCTGACCGTGATAGCCGACGAGACGGCACATCAGAAGGTCGCGTTCGACAGTCAGGACGGATATCCAAATGCCCGAATCTCGTCCGTGTCCGTTCCGAGCGGTGTGAATCTGGGAGCCGAGCCGTCGAGCGCGACGGTGACGCTCGAGAACAGCGGTCCGGGCGACGCCGGTGACATGACCGCGATAGAGACGCTCACGATGACCGTCGACGGGACGCCGCGAGCGACGTGGAACGTCTCGGTGCCGCCGGAGGGGACGAAAACCGTGCACGTCGGTGAGGAACTGCCGACGAGCGACACCGGAACATACCGACTGGAGTTCAGCGGCGACCTCGCATCGAACACGGAGGCGGTAGACCCATTCACCGTCGGCGAGGCGGGATACTTCAGCATCCAATCGGTGTCGCCGCCGACGAACGCCGACGAGGGCGACGCGGTCGCCGTCGACGCGGACGTGAAAAACACCGGCGGGCAGACCATCGAAGACGACGTGATTGTTCGCATCGAAAACGGGTCGACTGGAGCGCTCGTCGCGGAATCGACGACGACGATGGACTTAAACGGCGACCTCGCGGGCCCCCCTGAGAGCCAGATAGCGACGGTGAGCCACACCTTCGGCGCACACACGAACGGTCTCTACACCTACACCGTCGAGACGCCGAACGAGACCCAAACCGGGAACTTCTACGTCGGCCCGTCACCGGCGGCCAACTTCGTCATCACGGGGTCGACCATCTCGAAGAACCCGGTCGCGATGGGCAATCAGACCACCTTCGACGTTCGCGTGAACAACACCGGTTCGAGTTCGGGAACCCAGACCGTCCGTATCGCGAACGCCTCGACGGGGGCAACTATCGCTTCGAAGACGCTGACGCTCGCGCCGAACGAAAATCGGACCGCGGCGTGGACGGTTACAGCCAACCACGAGGAGTTCGATTACGGCAACAACAAACTCCGGATTTCGACCGCGAACACCTCGTTGTATCAGAATTTAGAGGTCCACGACGGGTGGGAGCCGATCGATAGCGATGACGGGAAAATAACCGTCGAAGAAGGCGTCAGAGCGGAGATAGAGATGAACGGGGCAGAGCTAGAAGGGTACTATAACGGCTACACTTTCGGCGCACCCGTGGAGATGCATTTGCGGATTGAGAACGAGACAGGTGAATACAGCCGACTACTGTGGGAGGACTACGAGGACGGAGACGTCAACCATCCCGAGGCAGAACGCCGGATGAGGAACGAAGACTATCCTGACATCTATACGGAACGGCTGACGTTAGCCCCCGATTCGAACCTCTCTCTATTTGCTCGCTCGTACTACTGTGACAGGTACGTGGACAGTGACGTCATCCACGAAGACGTAGACGTCTACGACAACGGGCGCTTGTACGACATCCCAGCGTGGAAATGTGACGACCGAGGCCCCGAACGCATCGCCATCGACGGCGATTCCAACTCGGAGAACGTCGTCATTCTCGGGGACGGCGACGAGTTACCCGCCTACCAGCAGGCGGGAGTCGCACAGTTGGGTATCGACGACATGCTCGGCGGGAAAGTGAGCGACGACGGTAGACTCCAATTGGCCGACGACGAGCGAGTCTTCCTCTACGAGCTCTCGAAGGAAGACGCCAGCCCGGGCAACGCGCATAGGTCGGGTGATCCGGACTACAACGACGCCGTCGCGACGTTCCGCGTCGTCTCGCTTGAGCGGACGGTACAGGAACCCGCGAAGTTCAGAATCACCGACGTCGACGTACCCAGTAAAGTCAATCAGGGCGAGGATACGGACCTTGACGTCACCGTCACCAATTTCGGGGGGAAGTCGGGAAGCACGCCCGTTCGGGCGACGTTCGCGGGTATCGACGAGGGAGTGCGATCCGTAGACGACCTCGGCCCCGGCGAGTCCGAGACGGTCTCATTCGGTCTCGATACCGCGCACTCGACGGGCACGTACGAGTGGACGACCGACGCGACGGCGTCGAGCACGCCCGCGAGTGAGCGCTCCGGCTTCGTCACCATCGGTGACCCGCCGGCCGCGAACTTCCTCGTCAGCGTCAGCGGTCCGGCCACCGCTGACGTCGACGACGCGCCGGAAGCGACGGTGAAGATCTACAACACCGGCGCGGCCAGCGACACGCAGGACGTGACGCTGTTCGTCCGCGACGACGATGCAGCCGGCGGCGGGTTTACCGAAGTCGCGAGCAAGTCCGTCTCCCTCGCCAGCGGGAACTCGAAGACGCGGACGTTCGATCTGCCGAGGGCGAAGAGCAACTACACGTACTACGTCGAGACCGAGGACGTCACCGCTTCGAACCGCCGGCTGTTCGTCGGCGAGTCGGCCGTCTCGGTGGTCCGGGACACGAGCATCAACATCGGTACGTCAGATTACGATACGGGAGGGATAATCGAGCGGCGCGGTGGCATCTCTCGGATGAACGTCAAAGTTCAAAACAGCGGCACCGTCGGGGACGAGCGCGACGTGCGGCTGACCATCACGAACAAGAACACGGGCGCGACGGTCGTAAATGAGACGGTCAGCAAGCGGGTCGGTTCGGGGAACTTAGCCGGGGAGGGCCCGGTTCCGGCGTACGTCGGCTTCGATAGCGACCTCGACCCCGGCTACTACATCTACAACGTAACCGTCTACAGCGACACGGAGTCGTCAGGAAATACGGACGACACCGTCACTGGTGAGCTGTTCCTCCAAGAGGTCGACGACGGCGACAGCAACACGGAGGACTCGCCCATTTCGGTGGACTCCTCGACGATAACGGTCGGGAGCGGCTGAGTTAGTTCACGACCGTGATGTCGATCGCCGTCCGGTGAACGACCGCGCGGTCGGTGTCGCAGCTGTAGACGCCATTGCTCCCCGTCCAGTTCGGGAGTCGCTCTTCGAACACTCGCTCCCACGCTTCGGGGTACGCCGTGTTCCGCACGTCGACTTCGACGGAGTCCGCGCTCGCGTCCGACGCGTCGACGGGATAGACGAGCGACCGGTCGGCCACCTCGCTGCGGAGCGTCACGCGGTTCTCCGCGGAGACGTTGACTGATCCGCGGACGGCAGTCAGCGGGAGATGCGCGCTGTTCGCATCACAGCGTATCGGTGGAAGGCGAACGACCACGAAGCCGCCCTCTTCGACGCGGAACAGCGCGCCGTTGCTGTACACTAACTCGGTCCCGGTATCGGTCGATCGGACGAACGCACTCGTAGAGAGCGATTTTCCATCGACCGGGGTCCCAGATCCGTTGTCGACGGTGACGGAGATAGCTGAGGTCGCCCGCTCGAGACCGTGACCCTGGAGTTTGATGGTCGTCGACCGGCGCGGCGCGTCGCTGGCTCGCTGGTCGGCGAGCGTCTCGGCGTAGCCGAGCATCGTCGCCTCCGCGACGTTGGTCTCGGTCCCCTCCCGAACGTCGTCGAGCGCGCCGACGCCGCCGACAGTCATCAGGCCGATCATCGAGATGATGACGCTGAACACCAGCGTGAACGCGACCAAGTCCGAGACCGCGCGGTTCGTCTTCGCCCTCATCCGTTTCGCACCTCCAAGCACGGCTCCGTGGCGTTGTACGCGACGGCGACCGGACCGCCGTTGACGATGCTCGGACAGATGCCGGGTTCGGTCTCGTTGTCGAAGCGAACCTGCGTCGAGAGGTCGCGGCTCGTCATGTTGACGTAGATAGTCGTCCGCTCCGGTCCGGGATCGACGACGATTCTGTACTGCTCGCCGGCGATGCGCTCGGGATAGTGCGATTGGAAGGAGAGGTTACTAGATAGCCTGTCGGTGTCGAACTGGTCGAGACGGACGAGGTCGCTCGTGATACCCGACCCGACGTCGACCAGCCCCTGGCGAGCGACGGCCTCCCGCTGGTCGGTGACCAGTTGCGCCCCGCCGATGAGCAGTCCGGTCACCAGAATCGTCGAGATGCCGATGGCCAACGCCTGCGTGATCGCCGGTGAGACGGCGCGTGTATCTCGGATCATGGCGTTTCGTTGACGAGGATGGTGCGTTCGTAGTTGGTGTAGGTAACGTCGATCGCGGGGACGGCAGGGTAGGAAGTGTAGTCGCTGGCACTGTAGCTCTCACTGGGGTACGTTCCTGTCGACGCGAAGACGTAGTTTCCGCCGGCCCTGTTGCCGTTCTCGAACCGGACATCGTAGGGGCTATCGAGGACGGCCTCGAACGGCTGGAACGTCGTCGGGGCCCCGGCGATAGTACACTTCCCGGTCGTAACGTTGAGACGGATATCCTGCGTATCGGTCGGGGTGCTACAGACGGTCGAAGTCGTCCCCGAGTGCTCGACCCTCACAGCCCGTTCGACCGGACCGAGCGGGTCTAGAACGCGCAGACGCCACCGGTCACCGCTATCGCCTTCGACGACGACGGTGTACGCGTTCGACGGCCCGCCGTTGACCGTCGTCACAGTCATATCGAACGTCGAAACGGTGCCCGCGTCTTCGACGACCGGCCAGTCGTTAGCACTCCCCGGCCCGCTGGGGTCGGGTCGCTGAAAGTCGCCGGAGCCGGTGGTTCGATACCCCCTCGAACTGCTCTTGTTCAGCGTCACGCCGACGTACGCGCCCGTTCGAGCGCCGCTCACGCGGGTCTGGTAGGTCGAGTAATTCGCGAGGCTCCGGTTGAGCGCGTCGGCGAACTCGTCGGTGTCGTTGGTCGCGCGGGTTCGCGCCACGATCGTCTGTAGGTCGCGCTCGACGGCGGCTTCGCGGTCGGCGACCCGCTCGATACGGTCGGCGTTGTCCGGCGTCGCCACGTTCTGGGTCACGATGAGGCTGTTGGTCAGCGCTATCGTGACCAGGAACACGACGGCGACGGTGATGCCGCCGAAGAGCAGCAACTGTCCGCGGTCGTCGGCTACCATACGGTCAGTCGCACCTCCACGACGTTGTACAGCTCCGACTGCTCGTCGACGTCCTGCAGGTAGTACGTCGAGATGTCACTCTCGAGCGAGGGACCGGTTTCGGTACAGCCGTCCGGCCCGGGTCCGTTGATGCGAATCGCCATACTATCGGTGAGTGTGACCGTCGTCGTCGCCACCGTCGCGCTGGCCGGAGGACGATTGAGGTTCTCTTCGGAGCGCTCGGAGACGATCTGCGTCTCCCGTTCGTCGCTCGTAACGTTCCAGTAGCTGAAATGGAGGTTGTACTGGTCGCCCTGCGCGTCGAAGGTCTGGTTGAGCATCCGCTCGAACCGGGCGGGTTTCGTCTCCTGCTTCCCGTTGAGCCGCGTCTTCCCGGCGCTGTAACAGAGCGTCGCGTTCCGCAGCGCGCCGGTCTCGCCGGCGACGGTCAACAGGTCGTTCGCGCGCTGGCTCAGCTGTCGCGTCTCCTGACGCGTCCCGTCTTCCCACGCGCGCGTATCGATCGCTTGCAGTCCGTACACCGTCGCCGCGACGACGAGGATCGCAGCGAGAACGCCTTCGAGCGTGTAGGCCTGTCCTCGATCGCCGCTCACCACGCGCGAACCACCAGCCAACAGGTCGGGGTACACTGCGGTGTCCCGTCGTCGTCGTTCGCCAGCCGGACGACTCGCGTCGAGGTGGCGTACGGTTGCTCGCGGTAGCTCTCTCCCCACGCGAGCACGATTCCGTTTCCGTCGCGGGCCGGTTCTCGACGCCCGTCTTCGAGCGACGAACTGTTGACGATGCTGACGTTCAGGTCGGGGTTCGTCCGGCGAGTGGAGGAGACGTTCACCCCGGCGGACGCCGTCAGGTCCGATAGTCCGGTATCGGCCGAAAGCGTTCGGTCGAGTCCGCTCGATTGGTTGTACCGGAGGACGTTCGGATCGCCGTCGACGCTGTAGTTCTCGACGAGGTACGAGGCGACGCGGTCGGCTTGCGGTTGCTCTATCGGCGTCGCCGAGTCCTCGTACACCGAGAGTGCGCCACCCTGAATGAAGACGAACGCACCGATGATCGTGACCAGCAGGACGCTCGTGCCGATGGCGAAATCCTGTGCCGTCTGCCCTCTGTCGTCCATTATCTCACCCCTCTATCGTCCGTCTCCGCATTCCCGTGTCGCTCGCTATATCCCACCGCATTCGACTATCGTATAACATCTATCGCACTATTATTAAATATCTACGCTACCCCTCAATTACTGATATCGGCGGCCGTCGCCGCTCTCACCCCACAGCCATCCACACTACGAGCGCGATCGTCGAGAGGATGACGGCGAATTTCACGCCGGCCATCAACTTCACCTCCCGGATGTAGCCCGCGATGAACGACGAGAGCAGCGCCTGTAGCGTCACCGCGTGGAAGAACAGCATCGAGAGCAGTTCCGTGTCGACGTTGCCGCCGAAGCTCCCGCCCGGCGCGCCGGAGCCGCTGGCTCCCGACGCCTGCGTCGACAGGCCGGACATCACGTCGAGGAACTGCGTCTTCAGCAGCGCCATCACGCCCAGCAGCGTGAGGTAGGTCATGATGATGATGACCGTCTGCATCCGGGTGCGGGACTTTCGCTCCCGTTCGATGTCGTCCTGGTTCTCGGAGGCCTGTGCCGCCGTCGAGAGCACATCCTGAATCTGGCTGGAGGCCTCCTGGGCCTCGGCGATGAGCTTCACCGTTCGGGCCAGCCGCGGGACGTGGTACTTGTTGTTGAACTCCCGCAGGGCGTCCTTGAGGCTGGTCCCGTAGTTGACCTTCGCGTGCATCGTCTCGAACTCGTCCGAGAGCTTCCCGGCCGAGGTCTCGGAGACCACCTTGATGGATTCGAGCAGCGTCATCCCCGTGTCGTTCGCCGAGGCGAGCTTTCGGAGGTTCTCCGAGAGGTTGCCGATGATGGCCTTCCGCGACCGCTGGTTCCACTCGTAGAAGATCGCCAGCGGGAGGAAGTTGATGTACATCGGAACGTACACCCAGAAGAACGTCCCCGAGACGGGGTTGGCTCGCATCCCGTCGAGCGAGAGCGGCGCCCACCCGAGGACGACGGCGACGACCAGCGCGAGGATCGAGAGCGGGACGGTCAGCCCGAGGACCAGAATCGGGTGGTCGCGGAAGAAGAGGTCCGGCCGTTTCAGTATCTGGACGAGTTCGTAGGTCCCCTCGCGGCTCTTGATGCGGTCGAAGACGCCGTAGGCTCCGGTGTACTGCTCGACGAGGCCGAGGTTGAACACGCCGACGCCCTCGTCGACGACGACGTCCTCCTCGTCGGCGGTCGGCCGGAGGTAGCCGTCGCCGATGGCGTCCTGCGTGACCGTCGAGACGAGCACCAGGAAGGCCGTTCCCGTCAGCGGGATGAGGCCGTAGACGGTGCCGTAGATGAGTCGCTGCTGGGCGTTGCCCATCATCGACATGATGACGAGGATGATGATGAGCAAGAGCGGGAACAGCGAGAGCGTCATGTACATCTCGCCGAACAGCTCCAGCGTCTCCAGCATCTTCTCCTGTTCCTGTCGAGCGGTCCGCATGTGCTTTTCCTTCTGGTCCTCTAAGAAGGAGGTCATGTCTCCGCCCGAGTTGATGATCGAGAGCATGTCCGTCAGGAACTGCGAGAGCTCGTCCGAGGGCGTCTCGATGGCCTGATTGCGAACCGCGGACCGGTAGTCCGTATCGAAGTACTCCGTCTCTAAGACGATCGACTGGAACTCCTTCGCGGCTTCGCCGTACGTGTCGTCCGCTTTCCCCATCGCGTGGAGGATCTCCAGTTGGTTCAGTCCGCCCACCGAGAGGGCGTACATGAAGGAGATGGCGTCCGAGAGAAGGATGTTGATCTCGCGTTCGCGCGCGCTGGCCCGGAAGTACGGGATCGAGACGAGCGAGCCGAAGCCGATGCCGAAACCGATAGCCCCGAACACCAGCCCGGTGACGAGAATCAGAAAGGGGAGTTTCAGCGCGTCGATGACCGCGAGCAGCGCCTCGTTCTGGATGGCGACGCCGATGAACGTCGGCCCCTCGGTACCCGAAAAGAGCAGCGTGACGAGCAGGTAGCCCAGAAACGTCCCGACGAGCCACAGGGTCACTCCCGCGATGACGCCGACGGCCAGCGCCCGCGCGAGGAACATCTCGACGTTGTCGGCCATCCGGGCCTGTGCGAGTTTCTTCCCGACGCTGTCGACGAAGTCGCCCTCGTCGTCGAACAGTTTCTGGTAGGCCGGATAGAACGCGTCGCCCAGAGCGCCGCCGCTCCCGAGTTGTCGCTGACCCCTCGTATCGAGGCTCATCCGCTATCTGCCTCCTTTCCGGCCTTCGGGACGAACTGGCCGAAGCCGCCGACGCCTTCCGCTTCGTCTTCCTCGTCCGCTCCGTCTTCCTCGTCTGTCGCCAGCGCGTCGCCTTCCATCAGCGCGGCGACGATATCGGGCGTGTCACCCTGTTTGAACTGCTCGAACAGCGGTCCGGCGTTGTCGAGGATGGACTTCGTCTCCTCGACCATCGCCGGCGGGGCGTCCGGCCGCGGGACCATCTCCTCTTTCTCCGGGTCGATGTCGATCTTGACCGACTCCATCTCCCGGAGGTCTTCGAGCGACCGTTCGAGCTGGTCGTTGGCGATGAGCGTGAGGATGGTGTCGGGGTCGTTAACGAACGCCTGGATCGTCGCGGCGACCTGCGTGTAGGTGTTCAGTCCCTGTTCGATGAGATAGGCCAGGACGACCTTCCGCTTGAACAGCTCCTCGTCGAGCTTCTCCTGGGTCCACCCGCGGTCGAACTTGATCTCTTCGAGGGTGTTGGAGTTGCCCATCTGGATGTACTCGTCCGTCTCGGCGCGCCACTCGTAGACGTCCCGGACGTTGATCTCGTCGTTCTCGGCGGAGTACTCGTTGATCTCGGTCAGGGACTTGTTCCGACGGACCTTGCTGCCGTCCACGCGAGTCTGGGTCTGGATGCTCACCAGGTCGAGCGCGGTGAAGAGCGTCTTCGAGACGTTGATGGGTTCGGTCGTAAAGCGCTTGATGACCTCGCCGACGGAGTCGGCGTGGAACGTGGTGTAGGTCGTGTGCCCCGTCGACATGACCTGAAAGAGCGTCCGCCCCTCTTCACCGCGAATCTCACCCATGACGATGTAGTCCGGCCGCTGGCGGAGCGCGGCCTCCAGCAGGTCGAACTCGTCGACGTCGCCCTTGTCGTCCTCACCGAAGGAGGGGCGAGTGACGCTCGCCACCCAGTTGCGCTGGGGCAGTTCCACCTCGCGAGTGTCCTCGATGGAGACGATCTTGGAGTTCGAGGGGATGAACAGCGAGACGGCGTTCAGCGAGGTTGTCTTCCCGGACGCGGTGCCGCCGGCGAAGATGAGGCTCTTGTTGTTCTCGATGCAGAGCCAGAGGAACGCCATCTCGTCGAGCGAGAACGTGTTCCAGTTGATGAGGTCGATGGGGGTAAAGGGGACGTCCTTGAACTGACGGATGGTGTAGTTGGTCCCGTGGTCGGACACCTCTCGCCCGAGCGTTAACTGCGCGCGCGACCCGTCCGGGAGTGTCGCGTCGACCTGCGGCTGCCGTTTGGAGATCCCCTTTCCGGAGCGCTGGGCGAGCTTGACGACGAAGTCGTCCAGCTCGCTCTCGCGGTGTTCGACGTTAGTGATGATCTGCTCGTAGTCGGTGTGGTAGACGAACACGCGGGAGTTGTAGCCGTCACAGGAGATGTCCTCGACGTTGATGTCGTGTTTCACCGGATCGATGCGGGCGTAGCCGACGAAGTCCCGCTTGAGCATGTACAGCAACTTCTCGACCTGGTACTCGTTCAGCGTCGAGGGGTCGTCCTCGATGATGGCCGGCTCGGGGCGGGCCGCGATCCCGTTCAGCTGTCCCACCGATTCCGTCTCGGTCTCCTCGCCGATGTCGAAGAGGTCCTTCACTTCGTCCAACAGTCCGCCGCTGGTCCCCCCGCTCCCGGCGACTGACCCGTCGTAGAGGTCGTACCGGGAGAGCAACTGCTCGGCCTCGCGCTGGATGACCGACGCCCGGTCGGCGTTCGACCCCTTGACGATGACGTCGTCCTCGGAGTACTTGATCGCGGTCTTGAGCTTCCCCGAGAGGAAGCTCTTGAGGTCGTCCTCGATCGCGTTGAGATACGGCTCGACGACGTAGTACTTCCGCTCGTTCTCCTTCCGGGAGTGAAAGACGACGACACAGGCGTACGGTTTGTTGACCCAGTAGCGTTCGGTCTCCCGGAAATGAGACTTCTTGCTCTCCGGGACGGCTTTCTCTAAGTCGTAGCGGTTGACGACTGTGGTGTGGCCCTCCCGCGTCGAGAAGAACTCGTCTTCGTCCACGTCGGGGTCGACGTCGACGGTGTTCTCGTCGACGAACTCGTCGAGTTCCGCCGCCAGATCCTCGCCCAGCGAGAGCCTGTTCTCGACGTGGTCCGGGTCGAATCCGAGGTGGTCTTCGGGTTCGAACGGGACGACCTCCCCCTCCTCGTCGCGCGGTTGGTCGCCGTCCTCCTCGTAGTAGAACTCCTGTTTGAAATGTTCCCACGTGTAGACGCCCTTCGCGACCGGCGTGGTCGTCGGGTCGAGGTACTCCTCGAACGGCCGGTTCAGTGTCAGCGCCGCGCTCGCGGCCGTCTCCAGTCTGTCTTCGAGATCGCGGGGCTCGAAGCCGAGGTACTCGCTCCGGTCGAAGCGCCCCCCGCTGTGGAACTCCCGTCTGAGGTCGTCCCACGTGTACTCGCCGACCGCCGCCGGCCGATCGCCGCCGTCTCCCCCGCTGGCGACTCGCTCCGAATCTCCCCCCGTTTTGTCATCGATTGCCATTGTGTTTTATCTCCTGATTCGCGTGAAAAACCGTTCCGGCGTCAGCCCCCGCCACAGTCCACCCGATAGTGCGTCACGGTCCAACACAGTTTGAGCGTGATACAACAGGCCCCATACTGAAACTTTCGGCGCGGCTATTAGGATTGATAACTCACTATCAGAAGCGAGACTTCGCCACCGAGCGCGGCGGTTACTGGACGAAGTCGGCGATCCGCGTCATCGCTTCTTTCAGGTCCTCCAGCCCGGTCGCGTAGGAGATGCGGAGGTGACCGGCACCGCCCTCGCCGAAGGCCGTCCCCGGGACGACGGCGACGCTCTTCGACTGGAGCAGCGCTTCAGCGAACTCGCCGGCGTCGTCCCACGGGCACTCGGGGAACGCGTAGAACGCGCCGGCGGCGGGGAAGCAGTCCAGTCCCATCTCCTCGAACTGCGAGAGGACGTACTTCCGGCGGCGGTCGTACTGGGTGGCCATGTCGGTCACCTCCTCGCGGCAGTCGTCGAGCGCCTCGATGGCCGCGTGTTGCGCGGTGGTCGGGGCGGACAGCATCGTGTACTGGTGGACCCGGTTCATCGCCGTGACGGCCTCGGGCGGCCCCATCGCGTAACCCAGCCGGAACCCGGTCATCGCGAAGGCCTTCGAGAAGCCGTTGAACACGATGGTCCGCTCGCGCATCCCCGGCAGCGTGGCGATGGAGGTGTGGTCGTGTTCGTAGGTCAGATCGGCGTAGATCTCGTCGGCGAACACGACGAGGTCGTTCTCGCGACAGAAGGCCGCCACCTCGACCAGTTCGTCGCCGGTCATCGTCGCGCCCGTCGGGTTGTTCGGGTAGCAGTAGACCAGGGCGTCGGCCTCGGCGGCCCCGGACTCCTCTAAGACCTCGCGAGTGAGCTTGAACTCGTCTTCGACGCGAGTCGGCACGTCGATGACGTCCACGCCGGCGAACGTCGCGCCGGGGACGTAGGAGACGTAACACGGCTGGACGACGGCGAGGCTGTCGCCGGGGTCGAGGAGGGCTCGAAACGCCAAATCTAGCGCCTCGCTCGCGCCGGCGGTCACCAGAATCTCGTCTTCGGCGTCGTACGAGAGGTCGTGAACGTCCGACTCGTAGCGGGCGATGCGCTCGCGCAGTTCTCGCTTACCCCGATTAGCCGTGTAGGAGGTCTGGCCGCGTTCGAGCGACGTGATGGCGGCCTCGCGGGCGGCCCACGGCGCGGAGAAGTCGGGCTCGCCGACGCCCAGCGAGATGATATCGTCCATCTCCTCGGCCAGCTCGAAGAACCGCCGGATGCCCGACGGCGGCACCGCGTCGACTCGGTCGGCGGGTTCGAACGTCATGGGGAGACGGAGAGGCGGTCGTCGTCGTCGTGGTCGTCGAACGTCATCCCCTGTTCCTTGTAGGACTCCATGATGTAGTGGGTGACCGTCTGGGTTATCTCGGGGATGGGCGCGATCTTGTCGCTGATGAAGTGAGAGACCTCCCGCATGGAGTCGCCCTCGACTTCGAGGTCGAAGTCGTAGTCGCCGCTGACGAGACGGAGCGACGTGACCTCGGGGAAGCGGGCGATGCGGTCGGCGATGTCGCCGTAGTTGGTCTCGCGGTCCAGCGCGACGTTGAGTTCGACCGTCGCCCGCACTCGCTCTTCCTCCGTCTCGACGGCCCCCCAGTCGACGACGGCCTGATAGCCACAGATGACCCCTGCTTCCTCGAACTCCTCGATAATGGATTCGACTTCGCTCTCGGAGAAGTCCGTGAGATGGGCTAAGTCCTCCGTGGTGTAGCGGGCGTTCTCCCGTAACAGGTCGAGAATCTCTCGGCGACTGCTCATACTGTGGTGGCGGACGGTGGCGGACAAAAGCCTTGCTCAATGGTGAGACGGTATGGCGTACCGCCGCCGAGTGAAACCGGCGCGAGCTTTATTGCGGTGGACTGCCTCGGCCCGGCTAATGTTCGAAGAGGCCGCCCGAGACGAGGAACCCACCTCCGGGTGGGGCACCGTCGCGACCCACGACGAGGCACCCGCCGTCATCGACACGCTGCTCCGACTCGACCCCGAGGAACGGTACACCAAGACGGAACTGAGCGAGGCGGCCGGCGTCGCGCTGAAGACGCTGTATCTCGACGGAACGCTCGACCACCTCGCCGCCTCGGGCCTACTGGAGAAAGAGGAGACTGAGGGCGAGGAGACGCTGTTCGCCGTCGCGGCCGACAGCGACGTCTACCGCGCCGCGGCGGCGTTCGACGACGCCGTCGGGGATCGATTGGCGGACGAGAGTGAGTAAAGCGACGCCGAAACCGCGACGCTCTTTGCGCTAGCCCGTGACACGACGGTACGGTGGTCTCTGACGCGCAGTCCCGACTCGTCGTCGGTCTGGTCGGCGGTTCGCACCTCGTGAACCACGCGTACTTCATGCTGCTGCCGCCGATCTTCGGGCCGTTGCAGTCGGATCTGGGGCTGACCGACGCGCAGCTGGGCGTCGCGCTCGGCACCGTCGGGGTCGTCGTGACGGCGCTGCAGTTGCCGTTCGGGTCGCTCTCGGACTCGCGGAGTCGCACGTCGGTACTGGCCATCTCGCTGACCTTCGGCGCGGTCGGCGCGATTCTCACGGCGACGGCCCAGAGCTACGCGTGGCTGCTGGCCGCGAGCGTCGTCACCGGTGTCGGCATCGCGGGTCACCACCCAGCGCACTACCCGCTCATCGGCGCGGCGACGACGGCGGACACCCGCGGGCGGGCCTACAGCGTCCACGGCTTCACGGGGGCGATCGGTCTCGCCGCGCCGCCGGCCGTCGTGGCGACGGCCAGCACGCTCGGGCTGGACTGGCGCGTCGCCATCGGCGCGATCGCCGTCGTGGGAGCCGTCTACGGCGCGGGCTGTCTGCTGGCGTTCGACCGCCTCGTGAACGAGGCGATCACGCATCCGTCGAGTTCGGGCGGCGAAGCGGTGGTCGCCGGCGCTGTCGACGACGCCAGCGCCGGCGCGACCGACGGGGTCGATACCGCCGCCGCGTCGCTGACGACGCGGATCCGACGCGAACTCGGAACGGTGGTCTCCTCACCCCCGATCCTCGCGCTCACCGTCCTCTGGTTCGTCTCGTCGATGGCCGGGTGGGGCATCAAGCAGTACACGGCGGCGCTGCTCTCCTCGGGCTACCGGCTACCCGACGCCACCGCGAACTTCGCCGTCTCGGCAATGCTCGTCACCGGCGCGGTGCTCATCTTCGCGGGCGGCTGGCTCACCGACCGCTACTCGCCGGGACCGGTGCTCGTCGGCGGCTACGCCGCGCTGGTCCTCGTCGCCGGGGCGCTCGCGCTCGGCACGCTCCCGCTGGTCGGCGCGCTGGCGCTGGTCCTCGTCCTCTCGGCCACCGTCGACGGCAGCAGACCCGCCCGCGCGGCGCTGGCCGACGCCTTCTCGACCGACGACTCGGCGGGGAAGAACTTCGGGTTCCTCACCATCGGGATCTCCGGCGGAGCCGCCGTCGCGCCGCCGGTGCTGGCCGTCGTCGTCTCGCGGGCCGGCGTCGCGGCGGCGTTCTGGGCCGTCGCGGGTATCGGAGCCCTCGCCGTTGCGCTGACGCTCGTCGTGCTGACCGTCGGCGGCCGTCGAACGCTCGGGACCGCACAGCCCGGCGATTGACCCGTCCGTGCGCTTTTACTATCCCGCGACGTACCGCCGACCGCTATGGTCTCGATGGACTCGGAGTCCGACGTTCTGCAACGCGGGGACGCCGCGCCGCCGTTCGAACTGCCGGGCGCGGACGGCGAGACGTACCCGCTGTCCGACTTCGCCGACTACGACGCCCTGCTCGTCGTGTTCACCTGCAACCACTGCCCGTACGCGCAGGCCAAGATCGACGAACTGAATCGCCTCGCCGCGGAGTACGACGACCTCGCCGTCGTGGGAATCAACGCCAACGACGAGGGCGAGTACCCCGACGACTCCTTCGAGCGGATGGCGGAACTGGTCGAATCCGGCGAGATCGCCTACGACGCCTACCTCCGGGACGAGGACCAGACCGTCGCGGCGGCCTACGGCGCGCGCTGCACGCCGGACCCGTTCCTGTTCGACGACGATAGCGGGACGTTCCGGCTGGCCTATCACGGCCGGCTCGACGACGCGCCGAACCCCGACGAGGAACCGAGCGAACGGGAGATGGCCGGCCACGTCGAGACGCTGCTGTCCGGCGGAGAGATCAACGCCGCCGAGAAACCCTCGCGAGGCTGTTCCATCAAGTGGAAGGACGGGAACGAACCGGCCTACTGGGACGCGTAGACCGGGATTATTCCGCCCGCCTCGACGCTCCGCTCGCTCAGATTTATCAGGGAGAGAGTCGTCTGTCAACACGACACATGAAGAAGCTCATCAACGACCCGGACGACGTGGTCGACGAGATGCTCGACGGGATGGTCGCGGCTCATCCCGACCGAGTCCGGCGGCTCCCGGACACGAAGGTACTGGTCCGCGCCGACGCGCCGGTCGACGGGAAGGTCGGCGTCGTCAGCGGCGGCGGGAGCGGCCACGAACCGACGCACGCGGGTTACCTCGGCGACGGGATGCTCGACGGCGCGGCGGCGGGCGAAGTGTTCACCTCGCCGACGGCCGACGAACTGGAGGAGTTGGTCGACGCGGCCGACAGCGGCGAAGGCGTGCTGATGGTCGTCAAGAACTACGAGGGCGACGTGATGAACTTCGAGACGGCCGGCGAGATGGTCGAGATGGAGGGCGGTGACGTGGCCCAAGTCGTCGTCGACGACGACGTGGCCGTCGAGGACTCGCTGTACACCTCGGGCCGACGGGGGGTCTGTGGCACCATCCTCGTCCACAAGGCGGCGGGCGCGAAAGCCGCCGAGGGCGCGGATCTGGAGGAGGTCCAGCGGGTCGCCCAGAAAGTGGTCGACAACGTCGGGACGATGGGGATGGCGCTCACGTCGTGTGTCACGCCGGAGAAGGGCGAACCCACCTTCGACCTGGGCGAGGACGAGATCGAGTTGGGTATCGGCATCCACGGCGAGCCGGGGGTGGAGCGGACCGAGATGATGGACGCCGACGCCATCACCGAGGAGCTGACCGAGTCGGTGCTGGAAGACCTGGCCCTCGATTCGGGACAGGAGGTCGTCACCATCGTCAACGGGATGGGCGGCACGCCGCAGATGGAACTGTTCGTCGTCAACCGCAGGCTGCAGGAACTGCTCGACGACCGCGACTTGGAGACGTGGGACGCGTGGGTCGGGGACTACATGACGTCGCTGGACATGGCGGGCTGTTCGGTCACCGTCTGCGCCGTCGACGACGAACTGAAGGAGCTACTCGGCGCGCCGGCCGACACCCCGGCGCTGACCGTCAGATGAGCGACGAGGGCCGGGCGGTCGTCGCGGCCGTGAAAGCGGTCGCCGAGCGCCTCGAAGCCGAGCGGAGCCACCTCACCGAGCTCGACTCGGCCATCGGCGACGCCGACCACGGGGGGAACATGGCCCGCGGCTGGAGCGCCGCCGCCGAGGAGGTCGCGGAACTCGACGACCCGGACCCGGCGACGGTGGTCAAGACGACCGGCAAGACGCTCATGTCGGAGGTCGGCGGCGCGTCGGGGCCGCTGTACGGCGGGTCGCTCGTCTTCGCCAGCGCCGAACTCGAAGACGGCGTCACCGCCGAGAGCGCGGTGGCGTTCGCCGAGACCTACTTGGAGAAGGTGCAGGACCGCGGCGACGCGACGGTGGGCGATAAGACGATGGTCGACGCGCTGGTGCCGGCGGTCCACACATTCAAGAAGTCCGTCGAGACGGACGACCTCTCGCCGGTCGAGGCGCTGGCGAAGGCCGTCGCGGCGGCCGAGCGCGGCGTCGACTTCACCGTCCCCATCCGCGCCTCGAAGGGTCGGGCGTCGTATCTGGGCTGGCGCTCCGTCGGCCATCAGGACCCCGGCGCGACGAGCACGCTCTACATCATGGAGGAACTGCTGTCGGTTGCACAGGAAGAGTTGGAGGTCGCCGAGGAACCGACCGTCGACGCCGCGTCGCCGACGGTGCCCGACGGCGAGGAGGCCACGGAGGACTGATGGTCGGCCTCGTCGTCGTCTCGCACAGTCGGAAAGCCGCCGAGGGCATCGCCGAAGTCGCGACGGAGATGGGCGGAGACACCCGCATCGAGCCCGTCGGCGGCGACGGGCAGGGCGGCATCGGCACCGTCCCGGACGACATCGTGGACGCGCTCGACGCGGCCGAGGAGGGCGACGGCGTCGTCGTCCTCGTGGACCTCGGGAGCGCCGTGATGAACGCCGACGTCGCCATCGAGATGAGCGACGCGGACGCGGTCGTCGCGGACGCGCCGGTGCTGGAGGGCGCGGTCAACGCCGCCGTCGCCGCGACGAGTCCGAAAGCGACGCTCGATTCGGTCCGCGAGCAGGCCGAGGCCGCCCGCGACGTCGACAAGCTCTGAGTCGGCTATCGGCCTTCGTGACCCTCGACGATACCGCTGAGGTGGCTGATCTGGAGGCGGACGATGTTGAACTCCAAGTCTTCGACGGGTCTGTCGTGGACCTCGTAGTACGGGATGTCGAGCGCCTTCGTGGCCTCCTCGACGGCCGAGTCGACGTTGTCCTCGGTCAGCACGTCGAGCGTCCCCTCGGCGACGACGCTACGCCAGCCCTCGTCGGTCTGCCCGTAGACGACGAACGTGGCGTGGTCGGTCGCGTCGAGGAACTTCCGTTTCTGACTGCCGGGGGCGTACCCCATCCGGAAGTAGATGCCCGAGTCGTCGTCGCGGTAGACGAACGACAGCGGCACGCCGTAGCTGTCGTCGTCCCGGGCGAGACACAACACGCCGGTTCGCTGGCTCCTGAGGAAGTCGGCTATCTCGATGGCGTCCATGTCGGTTCGAGCCATACGCGGACGTAGGGGAGCGAGATAAATATAGGATTAGTAAGGTTTCACTCCCTCGCCAGCGCGGACTGCACGGCCGCCCGCGTCTCGCAGGCCAACGCCTCGCCCGCGAGTTCGCGCGCCGCCTCGCTGTCGATGTCTCCCACCCGCTGTTTGACCGCCGGGACGGTCACCGCGCTCATCGAGAGTTCGTCCAGTCCCAGTCCGACCAGCAGCGGCGTCAGGTCGGGGTCGCCGGCCATCTCGCCGCACATTCCGACCCACGCGCCGCCGTCGTGGCCGGCCCGCACCGTCCGGTCGATCGCTCGGAGGACCGCGGGATGGAGCGGGTCGTGGAGGTCGGCGACGCCGTCGTTCTCGCGGTCGGCGGCCATCACGTACTGCGTGAGGTCGTTCGTCCCGATCGAGAGGAAGTCCAGTCTGGCTGCGAGCGCCTCGGCCATCTCGGTGGCGGCGGGCGTCTCGACCATCGCGCCGAGGTCGGGCACCGCGTGGGCGACGCCCTCGCGTTCGAGGTCGGCGGCGACGCCTTCGACCCGCTCCAGCACGTCCTCGACCTCCTCGACGCGGGCGACCATCGGCACCATCACGGCGAGGTCCCCGCCGCCGTCGGTCGCCGCCGCGCGGAGCAGCGCCCGCAACTGCGTCTCGAAGAGGTCGGCGTGAGCCGACAGCGAGAGGCGGACGCCGCGGCGACCGAGGAACGGGTTCGGTTCGCTCGGCAGGTCGAGGTAGGGTACCTGTTTGTCGCCGCCCACGTCGAGCGTCCGAACGACGACGCGCTCCCCGGGAAAGGCGTTGAGCGCCGCCGTGATCGCCTCGAACTGCTCGTCCTCGCCGGGCGGCCCTTCCCGGTCGAGGAAGAGGAACTCGGTGCGGAAGAGGCCGATGCCGTCCGCGCCGCGGGCGACCGCGGGGTCGAGTTCGGCTGGTCGGCCGACGTTCGCGGCGACCTCGATCTCGCGGCCGTCGGCCGTCGAGACGCGCTCGGTCTCGACCGGCGCGTCGAGTTCCGAGACGGACTCGCGGCGCTTCTCGTCCGGGTCGAGAACGACTTCGCCCGCCTCGCCGTCCACGAGGACCGTCGCGCCCTCGGTGACGTCCAACAGCGCGTCGCCGACGCCGACGACGGCGGGAATCGCCAGCGAGCGGGCGATGATGGCCGCGTGCGAGGTGCGGCCGCCGGTGACGGTGGCGATGCCCGCGACCGCCTCGGGGTCCAGTTCGGCGGTGTCGCTGGGCGTCAGCCGCTCGGCCAGTAGGACCGTCCCGTCGGGGAGCGAGCCCAGATCGGCCGTCTCGACGCCGAGCAGTTCGCGCAGGAGGCGGTCGCGCACGTCGCGCAGGTCGTCGGCGCGCTCGGCCATCCGGCCCTCCATCCCCTCGAACTGCGAGACGGCGTCGCCGTAGGCGTCCGAGACGGCGTGTTCGGCGGTCGTCCCGTCGTCGATGGCGTCCTCGATCTGCCCGACCAGCTGCGGGTCGTCGAGGAACTGCTCGTGGGCGTCGAAGACGGCGGCCTCGTCCTCGCCGACGCGCTCCGCGGCTCGGTCGCGCGCCGTCTGGATGGCCTCGCGGGCCGCGTCGCGGGCGTCCTCGAACCGCTCTCGCTGGTCGGCGGTATCGACCGTCTCGGGGTCCGGTCGGTCGGGGAGTTCGAGCGCGTCGGGTCGGAACCAGCGGGCGGTACCGACCCCGGAAAGCGGCGTGCTCCCGATGCCGGTGAGCGTCGTCACGGGTCGCCCTCCGTGTCTCCCGTCTCGGCCTCGGCGTCCTCCGCGCCCGCCGCCGAGCCGTCCTCGTCCTCGACCGGCGTCGTCAACACCGCTTCGAGGGCGTCGAGCGCCGCTTCCGCGTCGCTGCCCTCCGCGACGAGCACCACCTCGTCACCCTGCTGCGCGTTCAGCCCGGTGACCGCGAGCATGCTGTCGGCGGACACCAACTCATCGTCGTCCGCGCCCGCGTGTCCGATCCGCACCGTCGCGTCGTACGCGTTGGCGGTCTGGACGAGCTTCGAGGCGGGGCGAGCGTGAAGTCCCGCTTCCGGGACGATTTCGACAGTTCGATCCATGCCAATACGTCGGGCGCGAGGACTATCACCGTGTTGGAGACTCACAATGGTTTAGTGGTCCCCTCGCATCGGCCACGGTGTGAGTCGTCCAGTCGGATATCTGTCGCTCGTGGCTGCGTTCGTCTGTGCCGGTGGGGTCGCGCTCGTCCGGCGGGTGGGAATCGACGGGTCCGTGCAGGGAGTCACCGTGTCGTTCCTCCTCGTGAAGGCCCTCTCGCTGCTCGTCGCCGCCTTCGCCGCCTACGGCTGTTACCGCATCGCCCTCGGCGTCTACGACCAGCGGACGGCGGACAAGCGCCGCCGCCACGACGCGAAGAACCTCTTTCGTCTCGGCTTCGGCGCCGCCGGGACCGTCGCCGCCCTCGGCGTCCTCACCGAACAGTGGGTCGGCCTCCTGTTCTCGCTCGGCGTCGTCGGCTTCGCGGTCACGTTCGCGCTCCAACAGCCGCTGTTCTCGCTCATCGGGTGGCTCTACATCATGGTCAAGCGGCCGTATCAGGTGGGCGACCGCGTCGCCATCGAGGACTCGAAGGGCGACGTCGTGGAAGTCTCCTTCCTCGTGACGACGCTGTGGGAGATAAACGGCGACCTCGTCTCCTCGAACCAGCCCTCCGGCCGCAGCATCACGCTCCCCAACAGCGTCGTCCTCTCCTCGCACGTCAAGAACTACACCCGCGAGGAGTTCCCCTACGTCTGGAACGAACTGACGGTGCAGGTCGCCTACGAGACGGATTTCGAGTTCGCCACGGAGACGATGCGGACCGTCGCCGACGACTACCTCGGCGACGAGATGGCCGCCCGCATCGAGCGCTACCGCGAGCGCCTCGCGGAGACGCCGGTGGAACTGGAAGTGCAGGACCGGCCGACGGTCAACGTCGTCCAGGAGGAGTCGTGGGTCGCCTTTCGTCTGCGCTATCTCGTCCACCCGCGACGGGGACAGCGGGTGCGGAACGAACTGTACCGGCGCGTCCTCGCCGCGTTCAACGAACACCCCGACAGGGTGAAGTTCCCCGTCAGTCGGAACCGGTGACCGACGCGGGTGCCTTTTTGTCCGTACCCCTCGACCGCTCGAAATATGAGCGAAGACCCGCTGCCCGACGTCACCGAACAGTTCGCCCGGACGCTCTCGCCCGACCCCGACGAGGTCATCGACGAGATGGACGCGAAGGCCGACCGGGAGGGGTTCCCGACGGTCGGTCCCGCCGTCGGCGGGTGGCTCCGCCTGTTCGCCCGCCTGACCGACGCCGAACGCGTCTTCGAGTTCGGCTCCGGCTTCGGCTACTCGGCGTACTGGATGGCCCCGGCGCTCCCCGAGGACGGCGAGATCGTGCTGACAGAGATCGACGCCGACGAACTCGACGAGGCCCGCGAGTTCCTCTCGCGGGGCGGCTACGCCGACCGGGCGGCGTTCGAACACGGCGACGCCATCGAGATCGTCGACGACTACGACGGTCCCTTCGACGTGGTACTCGTCGACAACGAGAAGGACCGCTACGCCGAGGCGTTCGAGGCGGTCCGCGAGAAGGTGCCCGTCGGCGGCGTCGTCGCCGCGGACAACGCGATCGAGGCCGGCCCGCTGGATTTCGACGACGTGCGGGCGCTGCTCGACGGCGAGGACGTGGCGGCGAACGAGATGAGCCGCGGCGTCGCGACGTATCTCGAGCGAGTTCGGGACGACCCGGACTTCGAGACGGGACTCCTCCCGCTCGGTGAGGGCGTCGCCGTCAGCGTCCGCGTCGCCTGAGCGGTCGGTTCGCGTCGCCGAGGGCCGTCAGAACGAAAGGGGACGGCGACGAAGGCGGAAGCGAACGATGACTTCCGAGGATACGACGGCGAACGAAGTTGCCATCGACGAGGCGAGGATCGACCACGCGGCCGAGACGGTCGGCGTCGACCGAGAGGCGCTGGCGGACGCGCTCGTGGTCTTCCACCCCGAGTTGCTCGGGCGACACTCCGGGTTCGAGAGCGAGCCCTACGTCACCGTCGACGGCGTGCGGGCCTACCGAGTCCCGGAATCCGCCGCCGACGAACTGCTCGCGGACTTCGACTTCGACGAGGGCGTCGCGTCGGCGGTCAAGCTCGCACACACCGAACAGGCCGAACTGCTCTTCGCCGACGCCGTCCAAGGAGACGACGACTTCGACGGCGGCGAGTGCGGACTCGTCGTCGGTATCGACACCGCAGAACAGTTCTAGACCCGATTCTCGCCCGCGAAAATGGGGGTGCATAGCTTATGTGGGAGGGCCGGCAAGTCGGGGCCGACTGACTACGCATGAGTCTGATGATAGATATCCGGAAACTCGGCCTGTTCAACCAGATGGCCAAGGAGGGGGGAAACACCGTGGCCGACCACCTGAGCCAGATGACGGGGATGGAGACGGAGATGGAGATCACGAAGATCAACTTCATCGACATCCCGGACATCAAGACCCACATCGGCGACGAGAAGCAGATCGGCATCAGCATCGAGATGGTCGAGAAGCCCCACGGCTACATCCTCTTCCTGTTCAACGCCCGGAGCGCGAAGGACCTCGCCCAGGGCATGATCGGCGACATGGGCGAGACGAACCCCGACGGCGAGGGCTTCACCGACATGGAGCGCTCGGCGATCCAGGAGATCGGCAACATCATGACCAGCGGGTTCATCGACGGGTGGGCGAACGTGCTGGACACGACCATCGACATCTCGACGCCGAACTTCACCTTCGGACCCGGAAGCGGGATGGTGGACAAACTGGTCGGCGACCGCGGCAACGAGATGGCGCTGATGTTCGACTCGCGGGTCCACGCGTTGGATTCCGACATCAACGTGAAGGTCTACACGTTCCCGGAGCTCGAGGAACTCGTCAGTCTCATGCAACAGATCGAGGTCTGACCTACGACGGCACAACTCCTCATCCTTCACTATTAATTTACATAGCCTCTTGTAGGGTGAGCACTAGGCACACGGTATGCCGGGAGGTTCACCCCAGACGCTTCGACCGTTCCTGTGGCGCGCGGCCCAACTGTACCCGGAGACGGAGGTCGTCTCCCGTACCCACGACGGAATTACGCGGTACGACTACGGGACGTACGCCGACCGAGTGGCCCAACTCGCCAACGCGCTGGACGCAGCGGGGTACGGCGACGGCGAACGGCTCGGAACCTTCTGCTGGAACCACCACCGTCACTTCGAGACGTACTTCGGGATACCGGGAATGGGAGCGCAGCTCCACACCATCAACCCCCTGCTCCCCGACAAACACGTCCAGTACATCGTCGAGAACGCGGAAGACGAGACAATCTTCGTCGATCAGTCGTTCCTCCCGAAACTGGAGGGCTCGGTGGCGGACGACCCCGACCCGTTCGATTCCGTCGAGCGGTTCGTCGTCATGGGCGAGTCGGTTCCCGAGACGGACCTCGACGCCGTCGCCTACGACTCGTTCGTCGACGGTCACTCGACGACGTACGACTGGCCCGAACTGGACGAGGAGCGGCCCGCGGGGCTCTGTTACACCTCGGGGACGACGGGACGGCCGAAGGGCGTCGAGTACACCCAGCAGATGCTCTGGTCGCACACGATGGCGCTCCAGACGCCGCAGGGCCTCCCGCTGGCCGAGGACGACGTGGTGATGCCCGTCGTCCCCATGTTCCACGTCAACGCGTGGGGCCTGCCGTTCTCCGCGACGGCCGGCGGTGCCAAACAGGTCTATCCCGGCCCGCAACCGGAGCCGGCTGACCTCGCGCACCTCATCGAGTCGGAGGGCGTCACCATCACCGCGGGCGTCCCGACGGTGTGGCTGGGGCTGATGGACTACGTCAAGGAGAACGATGTCGACCTCTCGCAGTTAGAGCGCCTCGTCGTCGGCGGGAGCGCCGCCCCCGAGGCGATGATTCGCTTCTTCGACGACCACGGCGTCGAACTCGTCCACGCGTGGGGGATGACCGAGACGGCACCCGTCGGGGCCGTCTCGCACCTCAAACACGGCCTCGACGACGCCGATTACGAGACGCAACTGGAGAAGCGCTCGAAACAGGGACTCATCGTCCCCGGACTGGAGTTCGAGGTCGTCGACGACGAGGGCGAGGCGGTCCCCCACGACGGCGAGGCCTACGGCGAACTCCTCATCCGCGGGCCGTGGGTGACGACGGAGTACTTCGCCCGGCCCGAAGCGACCGAACGGGAGTTCGAGAACGGCTACCTGAAGACCGGCGACGTGGTCTCGGTGGACGAGGACGGCTACATCAAGATCGTCGACCGCTCGAAGGACGTCATCAAGAGCGGCGGCGAGTGGATCTCCTCGCAGGAACTGGAGAACGAACTGATGGCCCATGAGGGCGTCTCGGAGGCGGCGGTCATCGGCGTCCCCCACGAGCGCTGGCAGGAACGACCGCTCGCGCTCGTCGTGCCCGCCGAGGACGCCGACACCGACTCGCTGGCCGAGGAACTGCGCGACCACGTCCTCGACTCGTACCCGAAGTGGTGGGTGCCCGATAGCGTCGTCACCATCGAGGAGGTGCCCAAGACGGCGACCGGCAAGTTCGATAAACAGGCGCTCCGCGAGGAGTACGGCGACGAGTCGCTGGTCGAAGGTCGCGCCCCCGAGGACGCGGCACCGGAGTAGCCGTCTCCTAGGACGCCCCCCTGAGTAGCCGCGGGGTACTCCGATGGTCGCGAGTTACCGCACGCCCGCGACGAGCGAGCGCGTCTCCGTTCGGTAGGCCTCGGGTTGCAGGCCGAGGTCGATGTCGACCGAGACGTTGATGCCCGCGCTCAGGTCGCTCTCGATGGTCTGCTTGAAGTTCTCCGCGGGGTGGGCCCCGCCGGAGATGAGGACGTAGTCCCCGTGGTGCCACACCGCCAGGAAGGCGTCGATGGCGATGTCCGCGGCCGGCACCTCGACGCTCTGGCCCTCGCTCACGTCGAAAGTGATGCCCTCGAAAGGAAAGATCGCCGAGAGGTTGACCGCCTCGGCCGTCTCGCCGGTGTCGACGTCGATGTTCCCGGTGCCGACCTCCTCGACGTTCGTCAGCCCTTGGTTCTCCATCTGCCGTTCGAACTGCTGTCGGGCGTTGGTCTGCACCTGGTCGACGATCTCGGCCTGCCCGGCGCCCGCCGGGAGGTTGTCGAGGTTCGGGCTGAAGTCGACTCGGGAGGCGAAGAATATCGACAGCGCGGTGTCGACCTCCCCGAGCGTCCGTTCCCTGACGCTCTTCCTGAGAGCGACGTCCTGAAATCGGAGCGTGTGCTGGACCGCTTCGAGCGTCACCGGCCCGTAGCTCTCGTCCAGGACCGTGCCGCTGTCGTCTCCGGTCTCTTCCCAGCCGGTGGCGTCGAGGCGTTCTTCGGGCACGATGGGTCGCGGCGTCTCCGCGGCCGCTAGGAAGGACGAACAGCCGCTCAGCGCGGCCGCACCGACGCCCAGTCCCGCTGCGAGGTAGTCACGGCGATTCATACGCTTCAGTTGGCGGTATCTCGGAAAAACGTACTGTCCTAATTATCAAAGTTTTCGGGAAAACAACTCCGCCGGTGTTCTCGCGAGTTTCACGAGGTATATGTTGTCACGATTCATCATTGCCTTCATGGAGTTACTGTCCGAGTATCCCGTGCCCGAACGTGCCCACGAGGTCAAGCAGGAGGCCCGTGAGTTCGCACAGGAGCACATCGCGCCCAACGCCGCCGAGTACTACGCCTCCGGGGAGTATCCCTGGGAGATCCTCGAAGCGGGGATGAGCGCGGACCTCGTCGCACAGGACCTCGGTGAAGAGTTGGGAGGTCGCGGACTCGATTTACACCAAGTACTCGCCGTCGCGGAGGAGTTCTATCGAGCGGACGCCGGCATCGCGCTCACGCTCCAACTGGCGAGCTTCGGCGCGGAGATCGTCGAGGAACACGGGAACGAGGACCAACACGAGGAGTTCCTCCGACCGGTCGCCCAGAACGAGCAGATCACGGGACTGGCGGTCTCGGAACCCCAGACCGGGAGCGACCTCGCCGGCATGTCCACCAGCGCCGAGAAGGAGGGCGACGAGTGGGTGCTCAACGGGGAGAAGTACTGGGTCGGTAACGCCGTCGAGGCCGACTGGCTCACCGTCTACGCCAAGACCGGCGACGACCCGGACAACCGCTACGGCAACTTCTCGATGTTCATCGTCCCGACCGACGCCGAGGGCTACGACGCCGAGCACATTCCCGAGAAGATGGGCTTTCGGGCCTCGAAGCAGGGACACATCGTCTTCGACGACTGCCGCATCCCCGAGGAGAACCTCGTCGGTACCGAGGGCGCGGGCTTCTACATGCTCGCGGAGTTCTTCAACCACGGACGCGTCGTCGTCGCGGGCCACGGCCTCGGGATGGCCGCCGCGGCCATCGAGGAGGCGTGGGAGTTCGTCCACGACCGCGAGGCGTTCGGCCGGACCGTCGACGAGTTCCAGGCGGTCCAGCACAAGCTCGCCGACATGCAACTGGCCTTCCAGTCCGCGCGGTCGCTGACGTGGGACGCCGCCGACCGTGTCGCCAATCAAGAGAACGCGGGCTACTGGGCCGCCCTCGCGAAGACGAAGGCGACCGAGGCCGCGACCGACTGCGCCGAGAAGGGGATGCAGCTCCACGGCGGCCGGTCGGTGCTGACCGAGAACCGCATCGCCCGCGTCTACCGCGACGTTCGCATCCCGGTCATCTACGAGGGGGCGAACGACATCCAGCGCAACCTCATCTACCGACAGGCCCCCCAGTAGGCAAACGGACGTCGGTCCGTCCCGACGGCTCCAGTTAGGCGTGTGAACTGTCCGCACGCCGCGTTTTTCTCGTCAGGCGACCTACACCGCGCATGGACGACCTCACTGTCACGTTCGTCGACCGCGGGCGCGTGAAGGCCGACCGGAACTTCGTCGTCGACGGCCACAGCGTCGCGACGGCGTCGAACCGGGAGCCGACCCACGACTACGAGACGTACGTCGTCTGGAACCTCGTGATCGAGACGCCGGAGATGACGATTCTCTGGGACACCGGCTCCCACCCGGAAGCGGCCGACGGCTACTGGCCCGAGCCGCTGTACGAGGCGTTCGCCCACGTCGACGCGGCCGACCACCCCCTCGAAGCGGACCTCGACGACGCCGGCTGCGGGCTCGACGATATCGACGCCGTGGTGATGAGCCACCTCCACCTCGACCACGCCGGCGGCCTCCGCGCCTTCGAAGGCACGGACGTTCCGATATACGTCCACCGCGAGGAACTCCCCTTCGCGTACTTCAGCTCGAACACGGACGAGGGCTCCATCGCGTACCTCCAGCGCGATTTCGACCGCGACCTGAACTGGCGGGTCGTCCACGGCGACAGCTACCATCTCACCGACGGCGTCGAACTGCTCCACCTGCCCGGGCACACGCCCGGACTGCTCGGCGCGCTCGTCGAGCGACCGGACGCCCCGCTGTTGGTGGTCGGCGACGAGGCCTACGTCGAAGCCAACTACGCGGGGCGGCCGATGGCGACCGGACTCCTCTGGAACAACGGCGCGTGGAAGGAGAGTCTGGAGCGCTGTCGCGACCTCCAGCGGGAGACCGACGCCGAGATCCTACTCGGTCACGACCTCGCCGTCTTCGAACGACTGGCGGACTGATCGCCCGAGTCGGTCCCGACTCTTCGAGGAGATACCGCTCGACGGCTGATATGCGGTGAGTAATCACACCACACTCTTAAAAATCGTTAAATCAGGAGCCCTCGCGCTATTGATAACAATTAATGGACCCTAATATAGTGGAAAATCTTTAGTCGTGGCCCCCCAATCTCCCGGTACGGCACCACAGCTGGGGCCGAGGATTTCACCATGACAGACAACGAACTAATCTGGCGGATCGCTGGCGGTTCCGGTGACGGGATCGACTCGACCAGCCAGAACTTCGCGAAGGCCCTGATGCGTTCGGGACTTCACGTTTTCACACATCGTCACTACCCGTCGCGCATTCGGGGCGGCCACACGTACGTAGAGGTACGCGCGAAGGACGACCCAGTCCAGTCGCGCGGCGACGGCTACAACTTCCTGCTGGCGCTGGGCGACTCCTTCGCCCGGAATCCGCAGGACGAGGCCTACTACGGCAAAGAGGAACTGAAACCCCTCTACGAGAACTTCGACGAGCTCCGCGAGGGCGGGGTTCTCCTGTACGACGAGGGGCTGCTCGACGAATCGGACGTCGAGGAGATAGAGCTCGAGGAACACGCCGAGGAGAACGGCTGGCACCTCGTCCCGATGGACCTGCGCGGCATCGCCAAGGAACACGGGCGCGAGATCATGCGGAACACCGCGGGTATCGGTGCGACCGCCGCCATCCTCGGTATCGACACCACGGAGTTCGAGAACCTCATCGAGCAGAACATGAGCGGGGATATGCAGGAGGCCAACCTCAGCGTCTTGGAGGACGCCTACGAGGCGGCTTCGGACCTCGACATCGACCACGACATCGAGGTTCCTGACGGCTCCCACGACGAGGAGCAGGTCATCCTCTCGGGGTCGAACGCCATCTCCTACGGCGCGCTCGACGAGGGCTGTCGGTTCATCTCCGGGTACCCGATGACCCCGTGGACCGACGTCTTCACCATCATGTCCCAACACCTGCCGGAGTTCGGCGGGATCTCCGAACAGGTCGAGGACGAGATCGCCGCGGCGGCGCTGGCGCTCGGTGCCTCGCACATGGGCGTCAAGTCCATGTCCGGGTCGTCCGGCGGCGGCTTCGCGCTGATGTCGGAGCCGCTCGGTCTCGCCGAGATGACCGAGACGCCGCTCGTGCTGGTCGAAGCGATGCGCGCCGGTCCCTCGACCGGGATGCCGACCAAGCCCGAGCAGGCCGACCTAGAGCACGTCCTGTACACCTCACAGGGCGACTCCGCGCGCGTCGTCTTCGCGCCCGCGAACATCCGCGAGTGCTACACGCAGACGCGCTCGGCGTTCCGCATCGCCTACGAGTACCAGATCCCGACCATCGTCGTCTACGACCAGAAGATCCAGGGCGAGCTCCGGAACGTGCCCGCCAGTCACTTCGACGAGGAGGCCAACGCCGACCCCGGGTCGGTGCTGACCGAAGACGAGATCCAGGAGGCGGCACACCACGCCTCGGGCAAGTTCCAGCGGTTCCTCCACGAACCCGCGGACGGCTCGAACGTCAGTCCGCGCTCGGTCCCCGGCCAGAAGGACGGCCGCTATCTGGCGACCGGGAACGAGCACAACCCCTCGGGTCACATCAGCGAGGACCCCGAGAACCGCATCGCCCAGATGGAGCGTCGGATTAACAAGCTCGACGACATCCGGTCGGACTTAGACGAGAACACGAGCCACCAGACCTACTACGGTCCGGAGGACGCAGACCACGGCATCCTCGTCTGGGGCAGCCAGCAGGACACCGTCTTCGAGTCGGTCGACCGACTCAACGAGAACGGACACTCCGTGAAGGCGTTAGGCGTATCCGACATGATGCCCTACCCCGTCGACGAAGTCAGCGAGTGGCTCGACTCCGTCGACGAGGCGCTGGTGGTCGAGATGAACGCCTCGGCGCAGTTCCGCGGGCTCACGCAGAAGGAGATCGGCAAGTACGGCGACAAGCTCTCGAGCTTGCTCAAGTACAACGGCAACCCCTTCGAACCCGCGGAGATCGTCGACGGCTTCGAGACCAGCATCAACGGCGAGGACCTCGCCGCGAGCAACATGAAGTACCTCCCCGCAGCGGGTGACTAACTATGAGTGCATTCAGCGCAATCGGCGACGACCGCGAGATCGATAGAGACGAGTTCACACCGGGAATCGAACCGCAGGCGACCTGGTGTCCGGGCTGTGGCGACTTCGGCGTCCTCAAGGCGCTGAAACAGGCCATGCCGGAGGTCGGGCGCAACCCCGACGAGGTCGCGCTGTTCACCGGTATCGGCTGTTCGGGCAAACTGAACAGCTACTTCAACAGCTACGGCTTCCACACCATCCACGGCCGGTCGCTGCCCGTCGCCCGGGCCGCGAAACTGGCCAACCCCGACGTGGAAGTCATCGCCGCCGGCGGCGACGGCGACGGCTACGGCATCGGTGGGAACCACTTCATCCACACCGCTCGTGAGAACCACGACATGACCTACATCGTGTTCAACAACGAGATCTTCGGCCTGACGAAGGGACAGACGTCCCCGACGTCGCCGAAGGGCCACAAGTCCAAGACCCAGCCTCACGGCTCGGCGAAGACGCCCGTCCGGCCGCTGTCGCAGTCGCTCAACGCCGGCGCGACCTACATCGCCCGGACCGCCGCCGTCAACCCGAACCAGGCCAAGGAGATCATCGCCGAGGCCATCGAACACGACGGCTTCGCGCACATCGACTTCCTGACGCAGTGTCCGACCTGGAACAAGGACGCGAAGCAGTACGTCCCCTACACGGACATCCAGCAGTCCGAGGACTACGACTTCGACGTCTCGAACCGGCAGGAGGCCTCCGAGATGATGTTCGAGACGGAGAACAAGCTCCACGAGGGCGAAGTGCTGACCGGTCGCTACTACGTCGAGGACGGCCGCCCCTCCTACGGCCAGGAGAAGCGCCAGATCGGCGAGATGCCCGAGGAACCGCTCGCAGAGCGGTACTTCGACGAGGACGCCGAGTGGGAGCGGACCTACGACAACCTGCTCGAACACCACAAGTAAGGGTCGTTTCGGTCAGGACGACCCCACCTTCGACGGCCAGAACGCCGGTTTCTGGTTCGGAAGATATTTTTTCTTGCATCGTAAATATTGCTCCATGAGTGCCGAGTCTACGGAGCGTCGGATCCTGTCGGTCCTCGAAGAGGACGCACAGGCATCATACGCGGAGATCGCCGACCGGGCCAACGTCTCGAAGCCGACGGTCAGAAAGTACATCAAGAAACTCGAAGACGAGGGCGTCATCGTCGGGTACTCCGCGGATATCGACCCGAAGAAACTCGCCGGACAGTCGATCGCGATGGTCGGCATGGACGTCGCCAGCGAACGCTACGTGGAGGCGACGCGCAAGCTCAAGGACGTCCCCGCCGTCGAGGCGCTGTACACGTCCAGTGGCGACCACATGCTGATGGCGGAGGTCCGAGCGGACGACGGCGACTCGCTGGCCGCCGTCATAGAGGAGGAGCTACTCACGCTGGACGGCGTTACCGCCGCGCATCCGTCGTTCCTGCAGGAGCGATTAAAGTAACGGGTTTTTAGGGACTCCGACGCCCACAGAGAGCTATGCCGTCTCGGTTGGTACTGGGAGCCGGGCCCACCGCACTCGCCCTCGTCGACGCTCTCAGTGACGACAACGGGTCGATTCACGTCGTGACCGCCGACGAGCACCGCGCCGAGACGCTGCGAACCGAGGGGACCGCCGTCACCGTCGGCGAGATCTCGGACCCCGCCGTCCTCGACGGGCTCAGCGTCGTCCCGGAGACAGTCATCGTCGCGACCGAGGACGCCGCCGACAACGCCGCGGCGACGACTGTCGTCGGCGATCTCTTTCCCGAGTCCTTCTGCCTGTGTTACACCGGCTACGACGTCTCGGAGTCCCAGCGTGCCGAGATCGAGGAAAACGCTGACCGGGTCGTCGACCCGGCGAGCGTCATCACCGAACGGCTCGGTCGGACGGTCGGGACGGACGGGACCCGCGCTCGACAGCTCCAGCGCGCTCTCCGGGACGTCGAGGGCCACCTCGCCATCGTCACGCACGACAATCCCGACCCCGACGCCATCGCCAGCGCCGTCGCGCTCGGAAACCTCGCCGAGCGGGTCGGCTGTACCGTCTCGGTCTGCTACTACGGCTCGATCTCCCACCAGGAGAACCGCGCGTTCGTCAACCTCCTGGAGTACGAGCTCGTGAACTTGGACCCGGAGGACGCCGAGGCCCTCGACCCCTACGACGGGTTCGCGCTCGTCGACCACTCCCGCCCCGGTGTCAACGACCAGCTGCCGGAGGAGTTAGACGTCGACGTCGTCATCGACCACCACCCGCCGCGGTTCCCGGTCGAAGCCCGGTACGTCGACCTGCGGAGCGCGGCCGGCGCGACGAGCACCCTGCTGGTCGATTACTTCCAGCGCTTCGAGATCGAGATCCCGGAACCCATCGCCACCGGCCTGCTCTTCGGCATCCGGGTCGACACCAAGGACTTCCGGCGGGAGGTCTCGGCCGAGGACTTCGAGGCCGCCGCACACCTGGTCTCCCGGGCCGACATGGACGCGCTCCAGCGCATCGAAGACCCGAGCGTCAGCGCCGAGACGCTCTCGATAATCGGTCGCGCCATCGACAACCGCGAACAGGAGGGGTCGGTGCTGTTGAGTTGCGTCGGCCAACTCTCCGACCGGGACGCGCTGGCACAGGCCGCGGACCGGTTGCTCGACCTCGAAGACGTGCAGGCGACGATGGTGTACGGCGTCCTCGACGGCACCATCTACGCCTCCGCTCGGGCGCGCGGGGCCGACATCGACCTCGGCGAGGCGATGCGCGACGCGTTCGGACAGATCGGGTCGGCGGGCGGCCACGCCGACATGGCCGGTGCACAGATCACCCTCGGCGTCCTCGATTCCGTCGAGGACCGCGAGGAGTCGCTCGAGGACATTGTCCGCTCGGTCGTCAACGACCGGTTCCTCGACGCCGTGCAGTCGCGGTCACACCGCCTGCTCGGGAGCGTCTACCCCGCCGCGGAGTTCGGCCCCGAGACGTACGCGGAGGTCACGAGCGATATCGAACCGACTCTCGTGGATGACGCCGACACCGAGACCGAAGAGGAGTAGCCGAGGCTTTTTCTCGCTCGGTGGAGTACTCGGAGCGATGGGAGACCCGAGTCGTCCGACGGTCGGGGAGTACATGACCCGCGACGTGGCGACTGTCGAACTCGACGACACCGTCGCCGAGGTGGCCAAGCGAATCGCCGAGAGCGACGACTTCAGCGGCTTCCCTGTGACGGACGGCCGGCGGGTCGAGGGGTTCGTCAGCGCGCGCGACCTCCTGCTCGCGGCCGACCACGAGCCGATGTTCCGGGTGATGAGCGACGACATCCTCGTCGCCCACCCGGACATGGCCGTCCAGGACGCCGCCCGCGTCATCCTCCGGTCGGGCATCCAGAAACTGCCGGTGGTCGACGACGCGGGCCACCTCGTCGGCATCATCTCGAACGCCGACGTGATCCGGTCGCACATCGAGCGGGCCACGCCGGACAAGGTCGACAAGCTCGGCCGGACCTTGGAGAATATCCACGACATCACGTCCCACGAGGACCACCGGCAGGTGACGCTTTCGGACCTGACGCCGACGCAGACGACGGTGTACGCGGACGAGCTGGAGGGGCGGGTCTACGAACTCGAACGCGGACTGGCCGAGCCGCTCGTCGTCATCGACAACGACGGGGACCTCCTGTTGGCCGACGGGCACCACCGCGTGAAGGCGGCGGCCCGCCTGGGCATCGAGGAGATGGACGCCTACGTCATCGTCCTCGACGAACCGGTCGAACTGGGGATGGCCGAGACGGCCGCCGACTCGGACCTCGAACGCATCGACGACATCGAGGTGGTCGACTACGGGAGACATCCGCTCGTCGAGACGACACAGCGGTTACAGGACGAGGAGTGAATCCCGGTCGGTGCGTGGGCGTTCCCGGTCGCCCGAAAACTCTTGCTAACTGGTGACAAATTGCGTGGTATGTTCGACGAGGAGGACCTCCAGTCGATCCGGGAGTCGAAGGCCGAGTGGGAAGCCGAGACGCTCGATCCCGCCCTCTCGACCCACGGCGAACGGCGCGACCGCTTCGCCACCGTCTCTAACCTCGAAGTCGACCGCCTGTACACGCCGCTCGACGTGAGCGGGATCGACTACGAAGGCGACGTCGGATTCCCGGGCGAGGAGCCGTACACGCGCGGCGTCTACCCGACGATGTACCGCGGCCGTCAGTGGACGATGCGTCAGTTCGCCGGGTTCGGCACCGCCGCCGAGACCAACGAGCGGTTCCACTACCTCATCGACGAGGGACAGACCGGCCTCTCGACGGCCTTCGACATGCCGACCCTGATGGGCATCGACTCCGACGACGCGATGGCCGACGGCGAGGTGGGCAAGGAGGGCGTCGCCGTCGACACGCTCGCCGACATGGAGCAACTGTTCGACGGCATCGACGTGGGCGAGGTCTCCACCTCCTTCACCATCAACCCGAGCGCGCCGGTCGTCTACGCGATGTACCTCGCGCTGGCCGACCGGCAGGGCGTCCCTCGCGAGGAGATCCGAGGGACCCTCCAGAACGACATGTTCAAGGAGTTCATCGCACAGAAGGAGTGGGTCGTCCCGCCGGAGCCCTCGCTGAAACTCGTCACGGACGTCATCGAGTTCGCCTGTCGGGAGACGCCGAAGTTCAAGCCCGTCTCCGTCTCGGGCTATCACATCCGCGAGGCCGGGTCCACCGCCGTCGAGGAACTCGCCTTCACCCTCGCCGACGGCTTCGCATACGTCGAGGACTGTCTCGAGCGCGGCCTCGACGTCGACGAGTTCGCGCCCCAGCTCTCCTTCTTCTTCAACTCGCACAACTCCATCTTCGAGGAGGTCGCGAAGTTCCGCGCGGCCCGGCGCATCTACGCCCGCGCGATGGACGAGTGGTACGGGGCCGAAGCGGACGCGAGCAAGCAACTGAAGTTCCACACCCAGACCGCCGGCCAGTCGCTGACCGCCCAGCAACCGATCAACAACGTCGTCCGCGTGACGATCCAGGCGCTCGCGGGCGTGCTGGGCGGCACGCAGAGCCTCCACACGAACAGTTTCGACGAGGCGCTGGCACTGCCGAGCGAGGAGGCCGTCCGGGTCGCGCTCCGCACCCAGCAGATCATCGGCGAGGAGTCGGGCGCGGCCGACATCGTCGACCCGCTGGGCGGCAGTTTCGCCGTCGAGGCGCTGACCGACGAGATGGAGGAGAAGGCGATGGCTCACATCGACCACGTCCGCGAGGAACTGGGCGACGGCTCGGTGAGAGACGGCGTCCTGACCGGCATCGAACAGGGGTACTTCCAGCGGGAGATACAGGACTCGGCCTACGAGTATCAGGAGCGCGTCGAGCGCGACGAGGAGGTCGTCGTCGGCGTCAACGCCTACGCGGTCGAAGAGGAGACCGAACCCGAAGTGCTGAAAGTCGACGAAGCGGTCCAGGAGCGCCAGCGCGAGCGGTTGGCCGAGGTGAAGGGCGACCGGGACGAGGGCGAGGTCGAGGCCGCGCTCGACGACCTCCGCGAGCGCGTCGAGGCCGACGAGAACGTGATGCCCGCCGTCGTCGACGCCGTCAAGGCGTACGCGACGATGGGCGAGATCATGGCGGTGTTCGAAGCCAAGTACGGGAGCTACCGCGAGACCGCGGGCGTGGCCTGAGACTGTCTCACTCGGCCGGTAGCTCCCGCGCGACGGTTTAAATAGCAAAACGAGTCATCTCGCCTCGTGAGAGAACTACGCAGAACGACGCCGTCGCTGCGGCGGCAGGTCGGCATCTTCTCCGAGTGCGTCCGGTCGATAAGGTCTCGTCCGTCGTCCCTAGTGTACCCCGCGTTGGTTTCGACTACCGTCGTCGCTTCCGTCGTCTCGATGGTCGGCGTCTTCGCGCTCTTGCTGACCGGCGTCGGTCCGAATCTCCCCTCGCATCCGCTGGTGATCTTCGCGCTGGCGGGCTGTGGCCTGTTCCTGAACTTCGCCGTCCTGCCGGTCGTCACGACCTTCTTGAACGTGGCGTACTGTCACGAACTGGACGCGGTGTTCCGCGGTCGCCGTCCGCGGCCGGGGTCAGGGCTGGTCGCTGCTACTCACCGACTGCCGGAGATAGCGCTCGGCGCGCTCGCCGTTTCGGGCGCGTTCTTCGCCGGCTACTACAGCGACACCGAGAGCCTGCGAACCGGTTCGGGTCTCCTCGGCGTCTTCCTCGCGCCGGCGATCGCGACAGAGGACGGCGGCGTTCGTGACCTCGCGAGCCGTATCGAGTCTGTCGTCACCGGCCGGTGGGGGAGCGGACTGGTCGTGGTCTACAGCGCCAAGACGCTCAGCCACGCGTTGGGCGTTCTCGGAATCGGAAGCGCGGTCGGTCTCGTCGTCGCTCACGTCCTCGGCGCCCTGCCGTTCGACCCGGCGTTCGAATTCCTGCCGGTCGGGTCCGGTCTCCCACAGGTACTCGTTCTCGCAGTCGCCGTATTTCTGGGTGGGTTGTTCGCGAGCAGTTTTCTGACCGCCCTCGTCGCGGGACCAGTCTCGACGGCGCTGTACCACGACGCGACGGGCGACTGTCGCCTCGAATCGGTGGCACTCGACGTCGAAGATCTGGTGACGATCGACCGCACCTGACCCGTCGGCGGTGTCGAGGCTGATACCGACGGCTACTGCGGGTCGCGCTCGCCGCCCGCGCCCTCGGTTCGCCGCGAGATGTAGACGACCAGCGCCAGCAGTACTCCGAGGCCGGTCCCGACCGTTCCGACGCCGTACAGCGCCACGCCGAACGGCGTCGGCGGGAGTTGGATGACCCCGAACAGTTGCGGGTCGAGGTCAGCGGGGCGGATGGTGCCCAGCACGAACCCCATCACGCCCGCCAGCGCGACGATGATGACGTACAACTGGGCGACGACCTTCTCGCCGGGCGTCCCCGCGGGCTGTTCGGTCATATCGGTCCGTAGGCGAGCGAGACGATTAGCCTTTTTCACTTCGGTCCCGTAGTCTCGCTATGTCACAGAAAGAACTGCTGTTCGTCGTTCTCTCCGGTATCGCGTTGATGATGTTCGTGACGGCGATCGTCCTCGTCTCGGGCGCGGCGTAGTCTCGCCGTCGAAGATCGCGCGCGAAAAAGCGTCGAGCGTCGCCGTCGTCAGTTGTCGCCGTCAGTCTCCTCTTCCGGCTGCCCGCCGTCGGTCAGCATCGACTGCTCTTCTTCGTCTTCACCGCCGTCCGTGACCGCGGTCTGGAGCTTTCGGTCGAACCACTGGAACTCGCGGTCCAGCATGTCGTCGCGTTCGAGGTTCCACGGGTCGCCGTCCTCGACCTTCGGCGCTTCGAGCCAGGACTGGACGATGTTCCAGACGAAGAACAGCTGGCCGATGAAGAGGATGACCGCGCCGACGGAGGCCAGGATGTGGAACGTCTCGACTTGCGCCAGCGGCGCGATCGCGCCGTTGAACTCGTAGGTCGCGTACCGGCGCGGCATTCCGAGGTAGCCGAGCGCCAGCATCGCGAAGAACGTGACGTTGGTCCCGATCATCGAGAGCCAGAAGTGCGCTTTCCCGAGGGTGCGCTGGTACATCCGGCCCGTGAAGATGGGGAACCAGTAGTAGATGCCGGCGAAGGCCGCGAAGCCGATGGCGCCCATCACGATGTAGTGGAAGTGACCGACGACGTAGTAGGTGTCGTGAAGCACCATGTCGACGGGGATCGCGGCGAGGAAGACGCCGGTGACGCCGCCGATGATGAAGTTAGAGACGAACCCGATGCAGAACAGCATCGGCGTGTTCAAGCGGAGGCGACCGTTCCACATGGTCGTGATCCAGTTGAACGTCTTGACGGCGCTCGGTATGGCGATCGCCAGCGAGACCGCCATGAACGAGGCTCGCAGGCGCGGGTCCATGCCCGTCGAGAACATGTGATGGGCCCAGACGCCGAACGAGAGGACGCCGATGGCGAGCGTCGAGTAGACGACGAACTTGAAGCCGAACAGTTTCCGGCCCGAGAACTTCGGCAGGATGAGGCTCACCAGTCCCATCGGCGGGAGGACGAGGATGTACACCTCGGGGTGGCCGAAGAACCAGAACAGGTGTTGCCACAGCAGCGGTCCGCCGCCCTCCACGGCGAAGAACGCCGTCCCGAGGTTCCGATCGAGCAGCAGCATGACGATGGCGCTCCCGAGCAGCGGGAACGCGAAGAGGATGAGCGCCGACTGGGTCAGCATTGTCCACGAGAAGATGTCGAGGTTGGCCCAGGTCACCTCGGTGTCACGCTCGGTGAAGATGGTGGCGATGAAGTTGATCGCACCGATGGTGGCGGCGACACCGGAGAGGTGCAGCCCGAGCAACATCAGGTCCACGCCGGGGTTCGCCTGCTGGACGGACAGCGGCGTGTACATCGTCCAGGCGGTCTGGGCGGGTTCGATCATGTTCTCGGTGACCGGCGCGAGGAAGAACCCGGCCCAGATGAGCAGCGCCGCCGGCGGGAGCAACCAGAACGCGATGGCGTTGATGCGCGGGAACGCCATGTCGTCGGCCCCGATCAGCAGCGGGATGAAGTAGTTCGCGAACGCCGCGATGATCGGCGTCCCGAACAGGAACAGCATCGTGATGCCGTGGCTGGTCAGGATGGAGTTGTACGCGCTCGTCCCGAGCAGCGCACCGCTCGGCGTGACCAGCTGGAGGCGGATCGCCATCGCCATGACGCCGCCGACCGCGAAGGCGATGATGCCGTACGTCCCGTACAGCAGTCCGATGTCCTTGTGGTCGACCGTGGTTAGCCAGCGAATGATGCCTGTGGGCTTCTCCCGATGCACGACGGTTTCGCCCGTCGCGGTCCCGCCGCCCGCCAGCGGCGTGTAGGACCGCCAGTTCTCGATGCGCGTGAGTAGCGCGGCGACGGCGACGAGGAGGAAGGCCATCAACCCCGTCAACACTAGATCTCCTGCTGCCATGGTGGCACCTCAGAACTGGGCGATAATGAAAGGGGCGGTTCCGCCGCGGTTCGCTCGGCTGCCTTCGATTAGCTGTCGTCGTGCTCGCCGTCTTCGAGGGCGCGTTCGTCCTCGACGCCGGTGTCGTCGAGACCAGTCACTTCGCCCTTCGGTTCGTTAGTCGCGCTGGCTTGCTGGGCGTCGCCCTCGTGCTCCTCGGCGTTCTCGATGGCCCGACCGGCGTAGTAGGTCAGGACCGCCAGCAGGAAGAACGTCGAGAGCATCAGCGTGAACTGGAGCCCGGTGAAGACCGGGTCGGTGCCGAACGCGGGCACGACTGCGAATACCCCCATGAAGAAGAGGAGAATGCCCAGCGGGATGACGTTGACAGTGAGGTCAAGCAGGGTGTCCTTTTCGAACCCGAGCAGTGCCATGTATGTCACGGAGTTAGCGCAGGCCGGTAAATAGACTGTTGGTTTCGCTCAGACCTTGGTCCGTTCGAGGAGCGACCCGACGCCGCCCATCGCCATCATTATGACACCGGCAACGACGACGGCCACGAGTCGGGTAAACAGCGGTCCCTCGCCGATGTTCGCCACCGTGAACGCCGACATCGGTAGCTGGAAGACGCCGATCGCGAGCGCGAGGACGGCCAGAATCCCGCCGACGGCGAGCAGCGTCGGCCACGGCCGCTCGGCGTAGTCCGACTCGGTGAGGATGCCGGCGATGCTCCCGCCGAACAGGATGAGGCCGAACACCGCGACCGGGAACAGGCCGATGAAGACGCCGATCTCCGAGAGTGTCAGTCCGAGGGCGACGAACACCGGCCACGGACTGGCCGTTCGATACTGGTCGCTCAACCCCGGTTGCTCTTCCATACCCGGCGTTGGCAGTCGGGCGGCATATGCCCATCGGAGTCCCGCGACCGCTGACACGAGCGTGAACCGGCGTCGCGGACCGGCCGACTCGCCGCGCGTCTGACGGGGCACAAACTATTTGTCTGCCATGCGGTTTGATGAAGGTAATGAGCACGCGCACGGTAGAACTGGTTTCAGAGTGGGAGTCGGTGCCCTTCGAGGGCGGCTACGAGGGGCTTCGGGCTCTCGCCGCCGATGAGTTCTCCGGTGCCGTCGTCAGCGGGCCGACGCGGCTGTTCATGGTGGGCGGCACCGTCGTCGGCGTCTTGGAGGGTGATATCGAGGACTTCGAGGACGGAGAGGGTACCGCTCGGCGGGCGCCCCACGAGGCGCTCCCGTTGCTCGCGGTGATGCAAGAACGCGCCGACGAGGTCCGGGCGAAGTACTACACGCAGGACACGCCGCTCTCCGAGGTGAACGAGACGCTCTCGGACGGCAACTTCACCGGGTTCGTCGAGCTCTCCGAGAACGTCCTCTCGGGCGATTACTACCAGGTCTACCACGGCGGCCGGTCGATGAGCGTCGCCTGGGTCGGTAGCGCCGAACGCCTCGTCACCGACGACGACGCGTTCGAGCAGGCCGACGACGAAGTCGGCATCTACGAGGTCAAACCGGTCGGGATCTCGCCCGTCGAGGTCCCGGAACCCGCCGAGCCGGACACCGGTGGAGCGATGGCCGGGACTGTCGGGACCGCCGAAGCGGACGACGCCGACGCGAACGAGGCCGAGACGGACCCGGCGGCGAGCGAAGGCGAGTCGGCCGACGAGACCGCGGAACCGATCGGCTCGGGCGGGCCGGCCGACCAGTCCGAGTCGCCGACGGCGACTGACGCGACGAACGAAGCGAGCGACGATCCGGAGACCGGACGGAGATCCGGACCGGCGACCGGCGGGCCACCGGGATCGAAGGCGGCGGGTACCGACCAGGGAATCGCGGGTCCCGATGTGGAGAGACAGCGGTCGAATGCGGCGGCACAGCCGAACGAGCACGAGCAGGAGCAGACGGGCGAAGCCGAGGCGACCGAGACCGAGGGGTCGACGACCGGTGGCTCGATGGACTCGTCCGAGTCGGCACGGCAGTCCGCGCCGGAGACGGCCGAGACGACCGCGAGTGCAGAGCGAGCGTCCGGGCGGGACGCGCCCGCATCGCGGTCCTCGTCCGGCAGCGATTCGACGACGGCGGAACCGAGGGGGTCGACGGATCCGACGGAACCGCCACAGACGGCATTGGAGGCCGGTGAGACCGCTCAGTCGCCGACAGCGGCGAGCGGCACCGGTGGCGCGACCGGCGGCGCGCCCAGCGGCACGACGCCGATGGACCTCGAAACCCGGTCGATTCCCTCGCTGGACCCCGACCGCTCGACGGCTGCGAGCACCGAGACGGCAGCGACGGCGGCGACCGTTTCGAACGATGCCGAATCGATGACTACCCCCCAGGAGACGGGGACGGAGCGTTCGGCGGACGCGACGAGTTCGGCGGCACGGCCGCGGGCGACCGACGAACAGCGAGACCGGCCGGCCGCGGACCGGCAGCGCGAACGGGTCGAGGAAGTCGAGAGCGAGCTCGACGCCAAGGAGGCCGAGGTCGGTCGACTGCGCACCGAGCTGGACGACCTCTCGGCGACCAACGACGACCTCAGAGCCGAACGCGACCGGCTTCAGACCGAACTCGACGAGGCGAAGACGGAGATCCAACGGCTGGAGCGACGCCTCGGCGACGTGCAGGAGGACGCCCCGGACGCCGGCACGCGGCTGTCGCCGACCGAAGCCATCGACGGGACGAACCTCTTCGTCCGCTATCACTCGAAGGGCGAGGCGACCCTGGAGAAGGCTCACGCCGGCGACGCCGACCGCTCGCAGGTCGAGGAGAACCTCCGACTGGAGTACCACACGCAGTTCGACGGGGCCGACGCCGTCGTGGACGGCGAGGAGTTCGAGACGTTCCTCCAGGAGAGCATCCACTACCGGTTCGTCGACTGGCTCGTGCGGAACTTGCTGTACGAGATCAGAGACACCGGACACGCGAGCGCGATGCGCGACCTGTACGACGCGCTCCCCGAGATAGACCGCGCCGAACTCAACGGGAACGTCTCGATCACCTACACCGAGGACGGGAAGCAACACCGCTCACAGGAGCGCTTCGACGTGGTCGCTCGCGACCGAATGGGCAATCCGCTGGTAGTGGCGAACATCAACGACTCTCGCCAACCGGCGACGGACGGACAGATGACCGACATCGTCCGCGACGCCGAGCGAGTCGGCAACGCCTCGGAGTCGCTCGCGGCGGCGTTCCTGGTCACGAGCAGTTTCTTCGAACCCGGCGCGCTGGAGACCGCGGAAGAAGCGACTTCCAGCGGCCTGTTCAGCCGCGATAAGCGAAAGAGCTTCGTGAACCTCTCGCGGAAAGACGGCTACCACCTCTGTCTGCTCGAGGCGAGAAACCGGGAGTTCCACCTCGCGGTACCGGAGTTGTAGAGAACGGGGTTAGCCTTCTATCTCTGCCGCGTCTTCGATCTTCATTCCTTCGAGCTTCTCGATTATCTCGTCTATCTTTTCGTCCAGGTCGTCGACGAACTCGCCCGTCTGTTCGGTCGTGATGGCTCCTTGACTGGAGGGCTCGATGAGGTTCTCCTCTTCGAGGACGCGAAGCGAGTAGCGGACCTTGTGGTGGGGGTAGCCCGTCTCGTTGGACATCTTCACGATACCGATAGGCTCGTTCTCGATAACCATGCGAAGCACCTGCAAGTGGCGCTCCAGCATGTCGACTTCCTTCTCAAGCCTGTCTATCATGGCAATTGTTAACTTGTGTTTGGAGGGTTTAAAAGTTCCCCTCGGCTACCCGTCTTTGCCGGTTTCCGGCTTCGGAGAGCGGGGTATTAAAGCCGTCGTAACGTCTCACATGGGTGACGGTAGCGTTCTGATACTGGTTTCCAGCCGGCGAGGGACCGTAATCTGTTTATCACGGCCCCCGAAAGGTGCGGGCGATGACCGTAACCATCGTCGGCTCGCAGCTCGGCGACGAGGGGAAGGGCGGCATCGTCGACCTGTACGGCGACGACGCGGACGTCGTCGCGCGCTATCAGGGCGGCGACAACGCCGGCCACACCGTCGTCCACGAGGGCGAGGAGTACAAGCTCTCCCTGGTCCCGAGCGGAGCCATCCGCGGCAAGGTCGGCGTCCTCGGCAACGGGTGCGTCGTCAACCCGCGTACGCTGTTCGACGAGCTAGACACGCTGCAGGAGCGCGGCCTCGACCCCGACGTTCGCGTCGCGGAGCGCGCTCACGTCATTCTCCCCTATCACCGCGTGCTCGACGGCATCGAGGAGGAAGTCAAGAGCGAGTCCGGCGACGAAGTCGGGACGACCGGCCGCGGGATCGGCCCGACCTACGAGGACAAGGCCGGACGGCGCGGCGTTCGCGTCGGCGACCTACTTGACTCCGAGGTCCTCCGGGAGCGACTGGAGTACGTCGTCCCCCAGAAGCGCGCGCTCGCCGAGGACGTCTACGGCCTCGACGTCTCCGAGTTGGAGGACCCCGACGCCTTCGACGTCGACGCGCTCTACGAGGAGTTCCGCGAGGTCGGCCGCCGCTTCGAGGCGGAGGAGATGACCGTCAACGCGGGCGCGTTCCTCACCGACGCGATGGCCGACGGCCGGAACGTCATGTTCGAGGGCGCACAGGGGACCATCATCGACATCGACCACGGCAACTACCCCTACGTCACGTCCTCGAACCCGACGGCGGGCGGCGCGGCCGTCGGCACGGGCGTCAGCCCCGGCGTCGTCGGCGGCGGCGAAGTCATCGGCATCGTGAAGGGGTACCTCACGCGCGTGGGCAGCGGCCCGCTGCCGACCGAGCTCGGCGGCGTCGTCGGCGACACGCCCGGCTACGACGAGCAGGGCGAGGGCGACGACGAGGAACTGGCTCACTACATCCGCGAGGAGGGCGGCGAGTACGGCACCGTCACCGGCCGTCCGCGTCGAGTCGGCTGGCTGGACATGCCGATGCTCCGCCACGCGACCCGCGTCTCCGGCTTCACGGGGCTGGCGATAAACCACCTCGACGTGCTCGCCGGCCTCGACGAGGTGAGCGTCGGCCACACGTACACGCTCGACGGCGAGGAGCGCGAGTCGATGCCCGCGACGACGGAGCAGTGGGCGCGATGCGAGGCGAACCTTCGGACCTTCGACGGCTGGGAGGCGTTCGATCCCTCGGAAACCGCTGCGGAGGGGTACGAAGCGCTGCCCGAGAACGCGAGAGCGTACGTCGAGTACATCGAGGACGAACTCGATACGCCCGCCTACGCCATCGGCGTCGGACCGGGCCGCGGCGAGACGATCATCCGAGAACGTCCCTTCTGAGACGTGCGAGAGCGGCTTTTCCGAGCCGCCGACTCGGGGGACACGTGACTTCCGAGCGACGACTTGCAACCGACGGTACAACGCTCAAATGGCTCCGCCTCGAAGGGCGGGTTAGCCAGATGACCGCAGCACATACGCGCCGGGTGGTCCTCACGGGCATCGTCTTGCTCCTCGCGCTGGGGACGAGCGGCTGTCTCACGCTCCAACCGACGGTCGCGGGACCGAGCGACTCCGCCGTCTTCGACGACGTATCGACGAGCGAACCCTGGAGCAGCGGGCACGTGACCACGACGGTGACGCTCTCGGAGGCGGCGACGACCGACAAGGGCGTCACGAAGCTCACGGTCGTCGACGCGAGCGGCGACTCTTACGACACCGCGCTGCTCGACAGCGGACAGACCACGACGACGATGTTCTTCCCGACGAACCAGACCTCGACGCTGCTCGCGACGAACACCGTCAACGGTACCGTCGTCGAGAAGCGTCCGGTCACCGCCAGCGGGAACAAGCTCATCTGAAGTCGCTCGCGGAGCAGTCCGCCGCGGACCGTGGCGACGGTTGGCAGACAGTACGCTTTTAGGGACACCGGACCCACTCCCGGGTATGAAAGAGGACCTGATGGACATCATCTGCTGTCCGCTGGACAAGCACGACCTCGAACTGGAGGTCGAAGAGCGCGACGACGAGGATATCCTGTCCGGCCGACTGGTCTGTACGGAGTGCGGCGAGTCCTTCCCCATCGAGGACGGCATCCCGAACCTCCTCCCGCCGGACATGCGCGACGAAGCGCCGGCGTGACCCGGACGGACTCCTGAACCTTTTTCTCGGGTCCACGCGATTTCCGAACGTGCCCGACTCGTTGCCCGTCCACATCAACCGGAAGGAGCTCCACGGGCTGGAGGTCCCGGATACCTTCGAGACGAGCGATAGCTTCGACGTGCGCCTCATCAACCACGGCGAGTCGACGCACGTCCACTTGCACCTCGACGATTCGCTCTCGAAGCTGGCCGCCCTCGAAGCCACGAACTACCACGTCGACCGGGACAGCGAGCGGCGCGTCCGCGTGACGGTCGACGGCGACGGCGAGACCCGCGGGAACCTGAAGGTCGTCACGGCCTACGGGAGCACGACCCGCTACGTCGACGTTCGGATCGCTGAACCCGAACCCGAGGACGAACCCGTACAGGTCGACGAGGACCTCGCCAAGCCACAGCCGAAGCGCGACTCGAACACGGGGTTCGCGCTGGCCGACGTCCCCGACGAACAGGTTCTGGCGGTCGGCGGTGCCGTGCTGTTTTTCGCGGTGCTGGCCGCGTTCCTCTCACAGAACCTCCTCGTCGTCTTCCTCGCGCTACTGGTCGCCATCGGCACGCTCGTCGCCGTCTACGCGGCCGCCGCTCGGTGAGTCGCCTCGCTCGCGTCGTTCTCAGTCGTCGGTTTCGATCCCCGAGAGGTTGCCCTCGTCGTCGAACCGTTTCGCTCGGAGGAACCGCGTCCGATAGCGGTTCGCGCCGTCGTAGATGTCCGCCTCCCTGACGTCCGCCGTACGGCCGTCGGCCACGGCGTCGATGATCTCCTCGACCTGTTCCTTCTCGCTGGGCGTCAGTTCGAACTCGTAGGTCCGGGACTCCTCGCCTTCGAGTTTCGTCCACTTGCGCGCGGCGGAGATGACGAGCGAGCAGGGTTCGCGGCAGGGGAATTCGCCCTCGTCGGTCTGGTTGCCCCCGGGGTCGAGCGCCGTCTCCTCGTCGTACTCCCACTCGCGGCGCTTCAGGCACTGGGAGTCGTCACAGCAGGCCTCCGCGACCCAGTCGACGTGTTCGTGGCCCTCGCCGCGGTCCCACGTCTGTACCACGCCGTAGATGCCGGTCTGGCGCTCGACGGTCTCGTGCCAGTGGTTCACGTCGAACTCGCCCTCGCGCTCCCGATACCAGTTCTGGACCGTCGCCGGGTAGAAGGCGTGGACCGCCTCGACGAGGTCGGCTGGGCCGAGTGCGGCGAACTCCCATCCCGTCTGGAGGGTGGGCGCGGTCTTGAGCGGGCGGTACTGTCCGTCGTCGTCGTGCTTGGCGAGTTCGCGGGCGTCGAGCGGGTCCTCGTAGGTGTCGAGCGCGAGAGCTTCACCGCGGTCGATCTCGGCCTGGTCGTCCTCGTGACGGAGTTCGTAGACCCGGTCGCCGCCCCCGGTCAGCGAAACGGTGATCGCCAACTGACCCCACGTCGTCGTCAGCCCCTCCCGCAAGCGGTCGTATCGCTCGGGGACCGGCGTCGAGTCCGCCCCCTCGACCCACCGGAGGAACGCCCAGCGAGCCTGGGCCTGCGGAGCCGTCGCGTGCCAGAAGTACCAGTTCGTGACGTACTCGTCGTACTCCGCGGCCACGTCGGCGAACTCCTCGGTGGCGACGACCGTCGCCGACCCGTCGGCGGCCTCGACGGCGTAGCTGTCGCCCTCCACCCGCGCCTCGATGCCGTCGAACGCGACGCCGTCCGACGCGGCGTCGGCGAACGCCTCGACGTGAGACTCGTCCATGTCCGCGGGGTAGCAGTCGGAGCGCAAAAAGCCGCTCGTTCCGGCAGGACGGCGTGACAGCGGAGAATCCGAGTCGGATCAGTCGCCGCTCGCGACGCGCTCTCTGGTCTCCTCGCGGACTCGTTCGATGGCCGCGCGCACGTCGGCCCCGGCGTCGGCGGCCTGTTCGAGCAACACGTCGGCCATCAGCGGCTCGGTCCCGACGGCCCCCGAGTACCAGATGCGGTGGCCGTCGACCTCGGCGGGCGTCTCCCACCCGGTCCGGTAGTCGTCGGTGAGGCCCATGTCCTCGGGAATGTCTTCCTGCGTGTGGTAGCCGTCGGCGATGAACAGCGGGACGACGACGATATCGTCGCTCTCGAAGAACTCCGTCACGTCGTCGACCTCGGGGTCCTCGTCCATGAACAGCGCCTCCACCTCGTCGAAGCGGTCCATCCCGCGGATGCGGTCGGCGTGGTACTCGATGGCCTTCGCCGAGTTCTCGTTGCGCTCGGTGCCGTGGCCGACGACCGCGAGGCCGAACCCCTCGCCCACGTCGGGGTCGCCGGTGACCGACTCCGCCCGCTGGACGATGACGTCGCTCATCGAGTCGTGGGTACCGACCGGGCCGCAGTAGTGGACCGTCTGGCCGGTGTCCCCGGCGGTGAGCGTCGCGTGCGTGGCGCTGGTGCCGTCGGAGTCCCACAGCTCCGGGTCCCACTCCTCCAGGCGGAACTCCCGGGGGATGACCTGCTCGGTGAAGTACCCCTCCGAGACGAACAGCGGAACGAGATACACCTCCTCGGCGTCGACGGTGCGAAGCCCCTCGCGGAAGGACGGCTCCTCCTTCCAGAACGTCTCGCGGACCTCGTCGAACGCGCCCGTGGCGCGGATCGTGTCGGCGTGCGTGAACGTCGGCGCGCTCGACTCGGCGTTCAGATGCGAGCCGTGAGCCGCGATGACGAGTGCCTGTCTCATGCGATTCGCTTGGGACGACCCGCTCTTATGGGCTTCGCTGGCGGCGTCGGGTAGACTTTTGGTCCCGCGTCGCCCGCCACTTCGTATGTCACTCGCCGCCGCCACGCGCGACGCCGTCCGCGAGCGCCCGTTCCTCTACGACGCGCTCCGAGCGGGCGTCGTCAACTACACCGCCGCCGCTCGAACACTCGACGTGGCGGGGGAGACCGACGCCGTCGCCACCGCGTTGCGCCGCTTCGCCGAGGAGCTCCCCGACGACCCGGTTCACGACAGCGAGGCCCGCGTCGCGATGCGAAGCGGATTGGGACGAACTGACGACGCGGACGACGACGAGACCTCGCCGCTGCTCGTCGTCGGCGACGCGGCGTTCGCCGACGGAGCCGGGTCGCTGACGGGCATCGTCGCCAGCGGCGACCTCTCCCCGACCGCGCTGGCCGACGTTCTCGGGCGGCTGCGGGCCGCAGAGGTGCCCGTCGAGGCGGCCGCCGTCGGCGACGCCACGCTCGCCGTGGTCGTCGAACGCCGCCACGGTCCGGACGCGCTCAGAATCACCGAGGACGCCGTCGGTCGGTGAGCCGGTCCCAGCGGTCACGCGCCGGCTATCCGACGGCTTAAAGCGGCCAGGAGCAGTCCACTCCGACAATGACGCTGCGCGTGACGAACACGCTGACCGGCGAGACAGAGCCGTTCGAGCCGCGCGACCCCGACTCCGTCCTGCTCTACTACTGCGGCCTCACGACCTCTGACCCGCCGCATCTGGGCCACGCCCGCGGGTGGGTCCACGTCGACGTGATGTGTCGCTGGCTGGAGTGGCTGGGGTACGACGTCCACCACGTCGAGAACTTCACCGACGTCAACGAGAAGATCGTCGCCCGCGTCGGCGAGGACGGCGACAGCGAGGAGAGCGTCGCTCGACACTACGTCCGGCAGGTCATCGAGGACATGCGCTCGCTGAATCTCGACCGCGCGGAGGTCTACCCCCGCGTCTCTGAGCACATCCCCGAGATCATCGGCCTCGTCGAGCGACTCGTCGAGGGCGGCCACGCCTACGAGGCCGACGGCTCGGTGTACTTCGACGTGACGAGTTTCGAGGGGTACGGGAAGCTATCGAACCAGTCCGTCGACGAGATAGAGTCGCAGGGCGAAGACGCCGAATCGGAGAAGCGCCACCCCGCGGACTTCGCGCTCTGGAAGGGCGGCGGCGTCGCGCCGGAGGACATCGAGGAGCACCAGCACCCGGAGGCCGCGCCCGCCGAAGAGGCCTGCGAGACCGCTCAGACGTGGGACTCGCCGTGGGGCGAGGGCCGACCGGGCTGGCACATCGAGTGTTCGGCGATGTCGATGACGCACTTAGACGAGACCATCGACATTCACGTCGGCGGACAGGACCTCGTCTTCCCGCACCACGAGAACGAGGTGGCACAGAGCGAAGCGGCGACCGGCCAACGCTTCGCCGACTACTGGCTGCACGTTCGACTGCTGGAGACGAAAGGCGAGAAGATGTCCTCCTCGCTGGGGAACTTCTTCACCGTCGGCGCGGCCGTCGACGAGTTCGGTCCCGACGTGCTCCGGACCTTCCTCCTCTCGACGGCGTACACCTCGCGGGCGACCTACAGCGAGGAGACCATCGCCGAGGCCGAGGAGCGCTGGGACCGCCTCCGGCGCGGTTACGAGCGAGCGGTCGAGGCCTGCGACGACGTCGACGCCTACGCGAAAGTCGAAGACGAGGGGCTCCGCGACGCCGTCGACTCGGTCCGCGACGACTTCGAGGCGGCGATGAACGACGACTTCAACACGCGCGAGGCGACGACCGCGCTGCTGGACCTGACGAGCGCGGTCAACACGCACGTCGACGGGACCGACGAGTACGACTACCGCGCGCTTCGGGAGGCGATCGAGACGTTCGAGGAGTTCGGCGGGGGGATTCTCGGCCTCTCCTTCGGCGACGCGGGCGGGGAAAGCGACGTGACGCTCGCCGGCGATATCGTCGAACTCGTCCTCGACGTGCGCGAACGGGAACGGGACGCCGGCAACTACGAGCGGGCCGACGAGCTGCGCGACGAACTCGAAGCGCTCGGCGTGGAGGTACAGGACACCGACGACGGCCCGAGCTATCGACTCTGAGAGTAGCGGCGGCGGACTTATCACCCCCCACTCGTACAGTTCTCGTATGCGCAAACCGCTACTGGGTGTCCTCGTCGCCCTCCTCGTCGTCTCCTCCGGATGCGTCGGCCTCATCACGGGCGAGACCGTCGCGTTCGAGTCCGCGCCGACCAGCGTCGACGACAGCGTCCTGGAATCGACGGGGTACGAACTGACCAACTCGACCGAACAGAACGTCACTCGAACCGTCGAGTTCGCGGGACAGGAGCGGACGATCCGCGTCGTCAGCCACGTCGACCAGTACCGTCGCGGCATCGACTTCGGCCCGCTCGGGACGGTACAGCTATCCCGCTTTGTCGTCGTCTCGACGCCCAACGCCGAGGTGGCCGGGCAGAGCCTCAACCCCGCCGCTAGCTGGTCGAACCGAGAGGTCGTCGCACAGGTGGCCGCTCGCGCCGGCGGCGTCCGGGACATCCAGTTCGAGAGCAATCGCACTACGCAGTCGCTCGGCGAGGCCCGACAGGTCAGCACGTTCTCGGGAGTGATGACCGTCTTCGGGCAGGACGTCGACGTCCTGATGCACGCGGCCTCCTTCGAGCACGAGGGCGACGTCATCGTCGTGTTCGCGGTCCATCCAGACGAGATAGACGAGCAGGCCCGCGTCGATACGATGCTTCGGGGCCTGGAACACGAGGGGAACTGAGCCGGTCGGTCCGCGGCGTGGAGTACGCTTTTCATCCGTCACTGTGATTACCGCGCCATGAATTCCGTCTCCCTCGCGGGGGCGGCACTGACCGGTGCCGGTCTCGTGGGCTACGGCGCGGGCGTTCTCGTCCCCTATCCCGGCCGTGAGCTGTCGCTTCCGGCGCTCATGGTCGGACTGACAGCGGTCGCGGTCGGCCGGTCCGACGCGGAGGGACCGACGTGATCTCCGCGCTGGTCTACGCCGACCGGGAGGCCGTGGCCTACGACGACCTGACCGCCGCCCGCCGCGCCGTCGGGACGACGTGGGTCCACGTCGCCGACGCCGACGACGAGGAGATCGACGCCGTCGCCGCGGCCTTCGACCTCCACCGCCTCGCTATCGACGACCTCCGCAACGGCGTCAGGGCCAAGACCGAGGAGTTCGCCGACCACACGTTCGTCCTCCTCAAGAGCGTCACGCTCACGCCCGGCGAGACGACCTTCGAGAAGGAGGTCGCGACCAGCCCCGTCGGTATCTTCATCGGTCGGGACTGGGTCGTCACTCTCTCACCGGGCCGAGTCGCCGCGGTCCAGCGCGTGATGGACGCCGCCGAGCGCGGCGACGAACGCCTGCTCCATCGGGGGCCGGACTTCACCGCCTCCCGCGTCGCCGATGTCATCGTGGACGCTTACTTCGATCTACTCGACGACGTCGAGACCGACATCGAGGAGATAGAGGAGGAAGTGCTCGTCTCGACGGACATCGAGACGCTGGAGAAGATCAACGACGTGCGCCGGGACCTGCTCTCTTTCCGTAAGCAGGTCTGGCCGGCGCGCGAGGCCGTCGGGACCCTCGCTCGGGGGGACCCGCCACAGGTCCAGCAACAGACGGAGAAGTACTTCCGCGACATCCACGACCACCTCGTCCAGATCGTGGACCTGACCGAGACGTACCGCGATCTGGTCGCGGGCGCACGCGACATCTACCTCAACACGCTCTCGCAGTCGACCAACGAGGTGATGAAGGTCCTCACCGTCGTCGCCACGATATTCATCCCGCTGACCTTCGTCGTCGGCGTCTACGGGATGAACTTCGCCGGCGGTCCGTACAACATGCCGGAGTTGGGCTGGACGTACGCCTATCCGGCGACGATACTCGGGATGGCGCTGATGACCGCCCTCATGCTCGTTCACTTTCGCCGTCGGGGTTACCTATAAAGCGATGGGAACGAGGAGCACGCCCATCAGGGTCGCTCGCCGACAGCCAGAGCGCGGCGGCAGGTGACCGACGAGCGTCGCCGCGCCGAACGCGCCGACGCCGACCGCCCCGGCGAACACCGCCGAGAGGCAGACGAGGCCGGCGAGGACCGACACCGAGAGCCACGTCGGATCTAGCCGGCCGACCGTCCGCAGGTAGCGGTCACCGAGTACGGGCACCAGCAGTGCGCCGGCCACCCCCGCGACGGCGACGGCGGTCAACAACGAGGGGAGCGCGAGCGGGACCGCGGCGCGGTCCAGCGCGACCAGCACGCCCGTCCGAGGATCGCCGAAGGCGACCAGCGCGAACAGCGCGAACACCGCCGTCGCCGTGTTCACGCCGCTCGTGGTGACGACGAACGCTCGCGGCCCGCGACTGGTCGTCAGACCCAGCGCCAGCGTCGCCGCGACGGCGCTGGAGACGCCCGGGAGATAGCCGACGGCGGCCCCGCAGAGCGTCCCGACGGTGGCCAACAGCGCGATCGCCCGCGGTGGCGTCGTCACTCGCGCGTCGGCCTGCGGTGGCACGCCGTCGCCCTCGATCGCCGAGAGTAACACGGGCGCGCCGAACAACCCGGAGAACAGCGGGACGAGGACGTCCGAGACGGGCAACGCGCCCGACACCGGAGCGTCGAGCAGCGCGAGTCCGAGCGCACCGCTGGCCGCGAGCGAGAGCACCGCTCCGACCCGCCGCCCGAGTCCGCGTTCGGTGAGCACCAGTAGCGCCGCGATTCCGCCCAGCACCAGCGATAGGTTCGCCGAGACCAGCGGGTAGAGCCGCGTCATCACCGCGGTCACGGGAACGGCGAGTGGCACCGCCAGGAGGACCGCGCCGCCGCTCCCCAGCGCGGACAGGCGAAGCGCCTCGCGGCCGCGACCCTCGATGACCAATCGATGGCTCGGCAGCGCACCGGCGGCCATCGCCGGATCGGGGACGCCGAGCGCCAGCGCCGGAACCACGTCGAGAAACGTGTGTGTCACCCCGGCGGCGAGCATCGCCGCGCCGACGTAGAGGCGGGGACCGGGGACCTCTCCGGCTGTCGCCGCGAGCAACAGTGCGAGCGTGTTGGCGTGCAACCCCGGCACGAGCCCGCTCAGCGTGCCGAGGCAGACGCCGCCGACGACGGCGACCAGCAACCCGGCGACCGAGAGCGGGTCCGCCGTCAGCCTGACCGGGAGCATACGCCCGTTGGTCCCGTTCCGGTACTTGAACCTGCGGGCGACGGAGAGACAGCGCGGCGGCTACCCGGTCGCGCGAAAGAAAATGCGTATCTGAAGCGCCGAATTAGCCGAAGAGCTCGCCGAGGCCCTCGCCGCTGGCCTCGTCGTCCTCGTCGTCGTCGCCGTCGTCTTCGTCGGCGGCTTCCTCTTCTTCGGCCTCGTCGTCGGCCTCGTCGGCGTCCTCGTCGCCACCGGCAGGTGCGCCGCCGGCAGCGCCGCCAGCGGCGACGGGTGCGGCAGCGGCCTCCTCGACGGCCTCCTCGATGTCGACGTCCTCGAGGGCCGCGACGAGCGCCTTGACGCGGGACTCCTCGACGTCGACGCCGGCGGCGTCGAGCACGTCGGTGAGGTTGTCTTCGTTGATCTCTTCGCCCGATTCGTTCAGGATGAGTGCAGCGTAAACGTATTCCATTGGTCTGTCGTGTGAGTTGTGTTAGAACATCGCTCCGAGCGCGTCGCCGGCGTCTTCGTCGTCGTCATCGTCGTCCTCGGCCTCGTCGGCTTCGGACTCGGAATCGGCTTCGGCGTCGTCCTCAGAAGCGGTGTCGTCGTGGTCATCAGCCTGTTCTTCCGTCGCCGGGGCGGTCTCCAGCTCCTGGAGTTCCTCCGGCAGGGCCTCCTCGTCGTCGATCTGTGCGGCGAGCGCACGGACCTGCGCGTCGGCCTTGCTCACGAGGTCGGGGACGACCTCGGGGTCCTCGATGGCGGCCGCGAGCGCGAGGCTCTTGGCTTCGCCACGGGCCGTCTGCAGCATGGTCGTGACGGTCGTCGACGTGGGGTACTCGGCGTTGACCGAGAGGTTGAACGCCCCGCTGACGGCCGCCTTGATGTCGCTCTCGTACTCCTCGACGTCGAGTTCCAGTTCGTCCGGCTCGAAGCGGACGCCGTCGGCGTAGACGGCGCGCAGGTCGAGACCGACCTCCTTGGGTTCGATGCCCAGCTCGTTGAGGACGTTGGCGAGGTCCTGCGAGACCTCTTCGCCCGTCTCGAGGACGGTCGAATCGGAGAGGACCTGAATCGAGCCCTCCTGGATCCGAGCGTCCGCGCCGATGCTCTGGAGCTCGCCGACGAACGGGCCCGGGTCCACGCCGGTGTCACCCTCGGGGATGACGATGTCGTTCGGGGCGACCTCACCGGCACCGATGGGTGCGGGCGTCTTCGACGCTTCGAGTTCCTGGTACAGCGAGAACGGGTTGCTGTCCGTCCCGATGAGACCGACCTGTCCGGTGACGTACTCGGTCAGCTCTTCGAGGCCGTCGTCGACCTCCTCGAGCGCGCGCACGAGCAGCGTGTTTCGGGAGACGCGGAGCTCCGCGGTGCCGTGGAGGTCACGGCGCATGTCCTGGAGCTGTCGCGAGGGAATTCCGGTGATGTCGACGACGCCGACGCTCTCGTAGGACTCGAGCATCTCGGCGATCGCGTCGACTTCCTCTTCCTTCCACTGCGGGATGGTCTCGGTCTTTCGTTCGCTCTCGGCACTCATATCAGGCCACCTCCATGGCGGGGCCCATCGTCGTCTTCACGAAGACGGAGTCGATGTTGAGCGGCCCCTTCTCGAGGTCGGCGTGCAAGCGCCGCAGGATGACGTCGATGTTGTCGGCGATGTCCTCGGCCGACATGTCCTCGGCACCGACGCGGGTGTGGAACGTCCGTCGCTCCCCGCTGCGGAGCTGTACGGTGTTTTTCATGCGGTTGACGACCTCGACGACGTCGTCGTCGGGGTCGAGCGGTTCCGGCATCTTCCCGCGCGGTCCCAGCACGGTGCCGAGGTAGCGACCGATGTCCTGCATCAGGTCTGTCTCCGCGATGAAGAAGTCGGTGTCATCGGCGAGGTCCTTGGCGGCGTCGTCGTCGCCACCCAGTTCCTCGAGGTCGTTCTGGTCGAGTACGTCGTCTGCGACCTCCTCGGCACGGAGGGCGGTCTCGCCCTCTGCGAAGACCACGATGGTGGTCTCCTGTCCGGTGCCGGAAGGAAGGACGACAGACTCGTCGACACGATTCGACGGGTTGTTGAGGTCAAGGTCGCGCAAGTTGATAGCGAGGTCGACCGTCTCGCGGAAGTTCCGCTCAGGTGCGTCCTCGAGTGCGCGAGAGACTGCGTTCTCTATTTCCTGGTCTGCCATTGTTCACCTCCGTAGTGCGCCAAACGGCTTCTACGGGTCAGTGAAACAGGCGGATGCCTGTCTCGTACGGTGAGAGGCCAATGCGACACTTAAAGCCGTCGAACCGTCTTCCCACCGTTTCTTACACGGCGCTGTCGCTGTCACGCAGTCTCAAACAGGCGGGCGTGAGAAAGAAAGACCGCCGTCGAGAGAGTCAGATAACGCTCGTGCCGTCCGCTGGCACACCGCCAGAGCGACATCGAAAACTCGCTTCACTCGTTTCCGAGCCGTCGCCTCGTCAGTCGCTATGCTGCGGCTCTCTCGGCGAAGACAGCGACTCGCTCGCAAAACTCGCGTGTCGAGCGTTCGCGAAGCGTCCTCGCTACGCTGCGGCTTCTTCAGCAAACACGTCGTCGTACTCGCCCTCGTCGATTCGCTTCTTGAACTCGCGGGGGTTGTTCCCCTCGATGGTGACGCCGAGCGAGGTACAGGTACCGACGACTTCCTTCGCGGCGTTCTTCAGGTCGTAGGCCAGCAGGTCGGACTGCTTCTGCTCTGCGATCTGTCTGATCTGGTCGGCCGAGAGGTCGGCGACGAAGTTCTCCTGGGGTTCGCCGCTGCCCGTCTCGAAGCCGGCCTCGTCCTTGATGAGTTCGGCCGTCGGGGGGACGCCGACCTCGATGCTGAACGAGCCGTCGTCGTCGTAGTCGACGGTGACGGGGACTTCGGTGCCGTCGAACGCTTCGGTCTGGTCGTTGATCTCCTGAACGACTGCCTGCACGTCCACAGGCGTCGGTCCCAGTTCGGGACCGAGAGGCGGGCCAGGGTTGGCCTGCCCACCGGGGACGAGCACTTCGATAGTTCCAGCCATGTACGGTCAATCCTCCGCGGCAGTTTAAAGGATTGCGTTTCAGCACCGTCCGCGTGAGGGGGGCACACGGTCTAGGTGGGCTGATTCGTCGCTCGTCGCGTGGTAGGACGATAGCGTCGCGTGCGACTCGTCTTATTCTACTGCGTAGACGGTAATCCGACTGGTAAGTGTGCATGCAGAGTGAGCGGTCATCGGTGATGAGAGCATACGCCGAGCGAAGCGAGGCGTTTCACCGGCGGCGAGGCCAGCGGCCGAGCCGTCGGTTTTTGACGAACGGTTTTGCAAGCGGGGGTTCGCTTGCGAACCCCCTGCAGTAAAAAGGTTCAAGCGAAGGTAACGCCGTTCATCGCCAGGAAGTCACCGGCGTCCTTGATCTCGACAGGCGAGCCGATGATTCGGACGTGTTCGCCTTCGCGGCGAATCGTGACCGTGAACCGGTCTTCGAGTTCTTCGCGGATACCCTCTAGTGTTCCTACTGGCAACTGGATCTGCGTGCTGTCGCGGAACCGGTCAGCACTCGCCATTATCGATTTCTGTTCGCGGAAGTCGTATAGGTGTGTCGAAATCTCTAGCGCGGGCGTTCGACGCGTTCGAACCGTTGCTATCGACTGTTTTCGACGCAGAGGTGTTCTCGAACGCGATAGTGTGGCTTTCGCGCGGTGAGAAGCTTCCAACTGTCGACTGCCGTTCGGTGAGGGAAGAAAGTCTTATTCGGCGCGAGAGGCCGACGTACAACTGATGGGGCTCGACGAGGAGATACAGGAACTCGAGGAAGAAATCGCCAGTACGCCCTACAACAAGTCCACAGAGGCCCATATCGGCCGACTGAAGTCGAAGCTCGCGGAGAAGAAAGAGAAGTTGGAACAGCAGTCCGGATCCGGCGGTGGCGGCGGCTACGCCGTCGAAAAGCACGGCGACGCGACCGTCGCGCTGGTCGGGTTCCCGAGCGTCGGGAAGTCCACGCTGTTGAACGCGCTGACGAACGCCGAGTCCGAGACTGGGTCCTACGAGTTCACGACGCTCGACGTCCACCCCGGGATGTTGAAGTACAAAGGCGCGAACATCCAGCTTCTCGACGTTCCGGGGCTCATCGAAGGGGCGGCCGGCGGGCGCGGCGGCGGGAAGGAGGTGCTGTCGGTCGTCCGCACCGCCGACCTCGTCGTCTTCCTCGTCTCCGTCTTCGAGATCGAGCAGTACGACCGCCTGCGAGAGGAGCTGTACAAGAACGACATCCGCCTCGACACCGAGCCGCCACGCGTGACGATTCGGAAGAAAGCCAAAGACGGCATCTCGGTCAACAGCTCCGTCGACCTCGACCTCGATGACGAGACGATAAAGAGCGTCCTCCGCGAACACGGCTACGTCAACGCGAACGTCACCGTCGGCGAACAGGTGGATATAGACCGCCTCATCGACGGCGTGATGGACAACCGCGAGTACGTCCCGTCGATCGTCACCATCAATAAGGCCGACCTCATCGAGCCGGACTACCTCTCGACGGTAAACGCGGAGCTAGAGGAGAGAGACATCGACCCCGAGGAGGCCATCTTCATCAGCGCCGAAGAGGAGAAGGGTCTCGACGGGCTGACCGAGCGAATCTGGCAGGAACTCGGTCTCATCCGGATCTACATGGACAAGCCGGGCCGAGGCGTCGACAGAGAGGAACCGCTCATCCTCCGTCGAGGCGATACGGTCGACGACGCCTGCGAGAAGCTGGGTGGGAGCTTCGACGAGCGATTCCGCTTCGCCCGCGTCTCCGGTCCGAGCGCGAAGCACGACGAGCAACAGGTCGGCCGCGACCACGAACTGGCCGACGAGGACGTCCTCCGGATCGTCGCTCGGAAGTAGTTTCTCCGCCGCGTGCGTGCGCGAATAGAACCGCTCTTTTACGTTCAGTCCCGTGTCTCGATATGGTCGCCAGTCCCCGTCGCCGCTTTCTCGCCGTGGTCGTCGCCGGACTCGCGCCGTGGACCGTCCTGCTCGTCGGCGGCGAGCTGACGATACTGTTCACGTTCGGTCTCTTCACGACGAGCCCGCCGGAACTGCTCCCGATATACGACTACTTCTTCCGGTTCACCCGGCGGCTGCCGCGATTCATCGAGTCCTGGGGAACGGGCGTCTTATTGTATCTACTCGCCCTCGCCAGCGCGCTCTCGGGCGTCGTCTGGCGAGAGGACTCCCGCATCACGGCGCTCTCACTCGTCGGGGCGGCGCTCTCACAGATCGGGGTCGTCCTCGGGTTCAATCGCCGCATCGGCTACGTCGCGCTCCCCGTCGGAACGGTCGTCATGTTGGGCGTGGCGTGGTGGTACTACTGGCCGTTGTTCCGAGATTATCCGGACGGAGAATCTGTTTCGGAGTGACCCGTCGCTCGCCGCGTGCGGTACTCTTTTCGCTCGCCCGGCCCACCGACAGAGTATGCTGACACTTGACCACACGATGATGCGCGTCGAAGACCTCGAAGCGTCCATAGAGTGGTATCAGACCCATCTGGACTACGAGGAGAAGAGCCGCTGGGAGGCCGACACGTTCACGAACGTCTTCCTCGGCCCCGAAGACGTCCACGACGAGGGGGCGCTCCTCGAACTGACGTACAACCACGACGGGCGCGCGTACACGATGGGGGACTCGTGGGGGCACATCGCCGTCCGCGTCGAGGACGTCTACGACGCCTACGAGGAACTGATGGACGACGGCGTCGAGGACTACCGCGACCCCGACTCCTGTGGCGGCTCGTACGCCTTCGTCACTGACCCCGACGGCCACGAGATCGAGATCGTCGAGCGGGACCACGGCGCGAAGTGGTCGCTCGACCACACGATGCTCCGCGTCGAGGACGCCGACGAGGCCATCGGCTGGTACACCCGCAAGCTGGACTACGAGATGTTCCGCCGCTCGGAGCACGATAGCTTCGCACTCTACTTCCTCAAGCCGAGAGACGCGGCCGACGAGGCGATGTCGGTCGAACTCACCTACAACTACGACGGCCGGTCCTACGAGCTGGGCGACGCCTGGGGCCACGTCGCCGTCAGCACCGACGACCTCCACGAGACGTGGGACGAACTGCTGACGCGCGGCGCGGAGGACTACCGCGACCCCGAGAGCTGTGACGACCGCTACGCCTTCACGAAAGACCCCGACGGCCACGAGATCGAGATCGTCACCAACTAGCCCCAGAGTCGCAGTTCGACCGGCGGAGCCCGCTTTTTCTTCGAGCCGTTCTCGTCAATTCACCCCGTTTTCGACGCCGCGTCTGACGGGCGTATGACGGGATTTTGAAACGAACCACAAAGTGCTTATAATCCCACGATATCGCCTGTATCGGCCGAAAACGGGCGTGACATGTTCTCTCATCCCACATATCTGACCACAAAACATTTATAATGTCCCGCTTTGGTTAGAAGCGTACCCCTACCCAAGGCGCCAGAAGTGAGTACACGGGTTCGGTCTATGCGCGGTCGCGTGGACCGCGCACCGACCAAGTGGAAAACGGCTGACGCCGCCCGATAGCAACCAACAAACTATGACAGATACTAACGAAAAAATCCGTAGCCTGTTCCTGACAGCGCTGATGGTCTTCGGCGTATTCGCCGGGACCGTCGCGTTTGCGGGAGCCGGTACGGCAGCGAACCTCTCCACGGGGACTTTCTATAGCGGTCAGGAAGTCACGGTGGGCAATCTGGAAAGTGGCACTGACTACCAAGTTCGTACCGTCGATACCGACAACGCCAACGACATTGGCAACCTCCGTCGCGCTATCTCGACTGAATCCGGTGAAACGTCAATTACGTTCACCCTCGACGGCCGTCTGAGCGAAGGGAACTTCGTTCTCGTTGAGGCTGAATCACAGGACGTTGTCAATCCCTCGACTGGCACTGCCGACTCCAGCTACACCGGATCTGAGTACGGTTTCGAGGTTATCCCACAGGACCTCACGGCCGAGTTCGACGATGACACGGTCGGCACTACTGGCGCCAGCGCCAACGTCGACTTCGAGATCAGTTCCGACGTCCGAAACGGCTACGCGGTGAACGTCTCCGCCGACGGTCTGGACCAGGACGAACTCGAACAGATCTTCGGTTCGGAGAACGTCACTATCCCCTCTGAGTGGGACGATGACGTCGAGAAGGTCCAGATCGACAACGCCGAGGCCGAGGACTGGGAACTCAACTTCACCGAGATCGACACTGGCAACTACACGTTCGAGACGAATGTGACCGACACAGACGCGTCCGACTCTGACTCCATCGAAGTTGTCAGCACGGACGACGAGAACGCAGGCTTCGCACAGTCTGTCGTCGAGGAGAACCGTGGTGACGTCGCCGAAGTCACGGTTCAGCTCGAAAACACTGACACTGCACTCGTCCAAGTCGGTACCGAGGACGACGACGGTTACTTCATCACCGCAGAGGTCGAGGACGGTAACGACGACGGCGAGGTCACGCTGGAGTTCAACAGCTACCTCGCTGGCGCTGAACCGGCCACTGACGTCGTCTCTGTTGCTGACGACGACGACGAACTAGTGGACGCAACCCAGGGCGGTCCTTTCACCGACACGGACGACGATGCTGGTGAGGACGTCCTCGCAGCCACGGACTACGACCTCCTGGCTACTGCCGATACTGGTGCTACCTTCACCAACGGCAGCATCAACAACGAACAGGCCTTCGCAACGCTCTCGCTGAACGAACGGTCCACTGACGGCGTGCAGGTCTGGACCGCTCCCGAGAGCGCGCTCGGTGACGAACTTGACGACGCTGATGCCGACGAGATCTACAGCCTCGTCGAGAGCAACAACCTGACCCAGTCTGACACGATCGCTCAGGGCGACGCTGCTGTCATTCAGGTTCAGGCCTCCGGCCTCGAAGGGCCTGTTGCGGCTAACGACTACGCGGCTCTGAACGGCACTGCCTTCGTTCACAAGATCGAAGGCGAGCCAGCCTCCGCGAACGCGGACGCTGCCTTCGTCGGTATTCCGGAGATCACCGACGAGAGTGACATCATCTACGACGAGGCGAACGACACGCACTTCGTCGTCGTCGATAGCAGCGACATTACCTCGGAACTCAACTACGACGATGGTTCCGAGTACGAAGCCAACTTCACGATGCTGGACGAGACTGACCTCAGCGAAGATGATGTCGAGGTTAACGACACGTTCACCATCGAGGACCGCGACGCGACGCTGAACGACGGTGAGGACATCACCGTCGAGGCCGCTGACGACCAGCAGGTTACCGGTCAGACAAACGTTGCACCCGGCACGGAACTGACCGTCCGGATGCGCAGCACGACGTCCGGTAGCCCGTTCCTGGTCCAGCCGTCGACCTATGTCGACGCGAACGGTAGCTACACGGCTACCGCGGACTTCAGCGACTACAGCCCCGGCGCGAACTTCACCGCACAGACCAAGCTCGGCGGTGACAACCTCGGCGACGAGGTTGACGGCTCCATCGTGGAAGCCACCAACGACTCGGACAACGGTACCGCCACGCCGACCCCCGGCACCGAGACCGAGACCGGTACGGACATGACCGAGACCGAGACCGGCATGACCGAGACCGCGACCGAGGGTGGCGCGTCGCCGACCGACGGCGGCATGAGCCCGACTGAAGGTGGCGACGGTGGCGACGGTGGCGCTGCGACCGAGACGCCGACGTCCGGTGACGGACCCGGCTTCACGGCCGTCGTCGCTCTCGTCGCGCTCGTCGCCGCTGCGCTGCTCGCAGTCCGCCGCGACAACTAACGGGAACTTCCCGTCCCTGACTTTCGCCCTTTCTTTGGCGCGCTACTCCGAGTAGCGACGGCTCCGTCCCGCGTGGATTCGATCCGCACGCGTCGGCACAACGACAAAGCATATAGGCCGGATTGGCCAACGTAGGCACGAATGAGGCCTCCGCTCTTGCAGTCCACCGTGAGCTTCGGCGGACTGTCCTTCGACCCGCTCGTGTGGTCGGAACCGCTGATGTGGCTGGTGCTGGCGGCGTTTCTCGGCAGCGCCGTGCTCCTCCGCTACGACGAGTCGTGGGCGCGTCGCGTCGCGGTCGCGGGCTGGGGGCTGTTCGGCCTGTTCTGGCTGGTGCTCATCCCGCACTTCACGCTAACCCAGAAGAGCCTCGTCGAGGGGGTCGGCAGTCTCGCGGCGGTCCCGCTCTCGCTGTACGCGGGGTATCTCCTCTGGAACGGCCGCGACTCGCTGTTCGCGCTGACGCGCGCCGTCGGCGTGATGGGGATCGTCTATGTCCCTTTCCTCACCATCGGGCCGCTCAGACAGTGGTTGGTCGAGGTCGTGACCGACCAGACGGCGTTTCTGATGTCGCTGACGGGGATCGATCCGCTGGTCGTCGACGGCTATTCGCACAACGGCATCGAGATCGCGACGAAGCAGTACCCCTACGAGAGCACGTTCTGGTTCGATCACGAGGCCGGTCCGATCACGTACAACATCCTGCTGGCGTGTACGGGGATGGGGAGCATCTCCATCTTCGCGGGCGGCATCCTCGCGGTAGACGCGCCGTGGCGGCGGAAACTGCGCGCGCTGGCGCTGACCGTCTCGCTCATCTACGTCCTGAACCTGTTTCGGAACGTCTTCATCGCGATCATGTTCGGCCAGCAGCGGATGCAGTGGTTCGAGGGGACGATCATGTCGCTGTTCGGCCTGAGCGACCCGCGGATGGTGTCGTACTACATCGCCGACCGCATGCTGGCGCAGTTCGGCTCGGTCGTCGCGCTCGTCGTCATCACGTGGTTCCTCGTCCGTGAGCTGCCGGAGATAACCGTCCTCGTCGAGGACCTGCTGTATCTCGTGACCGGGACGGAGTACGACCTATCCAGCGCGTTCGACATCGAGCGCGAGACCGGCGAGGCCGTGACTCGGCCGAGCGACGACTAAGCGTCGGCGATCGCGTCTAACGTCTCTTCTTCGATCGGATGGAGCTCGGCCGGGATCACGAGCAGATGGAGGGGGTCACCGAACGAACTGTCCGCGAGTTCCGAGAGCGTTCCGGCGGCGACGACCGGGTCCGGACTCCCGGCGCGGGCGACCACGACAGCGAGCGTCTCCGGGAACTCCTCGGCGAGCAGCGTCGCCGCGTGGTCGGCGGTCATGTACGTGTCGTCGCCGTCGTCCCAGTGCGGGTCGTCGACCTTGATATCCAGATAGACGAGGGTGTGGAGGTCGCGCGAGCGGTTGTCTTCGATGGTCCGAACGACGCTGTCGGGGACGCCGTCGCCGCCGTGGGCGCGTTCGAAGGGAAGGGTCGTCGCCTTCCCGAAGCGGTAGTTCTGCAGGCCGGTCAGCGACGCCGCGGCGGTCTGTGCGGTCGTGCCGTGGACGACGCGCGTCTCTACGCCGCGTTCTTCGGCGCGAAGGCGGAGGTCCGTGTGGGTCGTCGAGACCATCGTGTCGCCGGCGGTCAGGAACGCCACGTCCTCGCGCTCGGCGGCGTCGAGGATCGGTTCGGGGTCCCGTTCGATGCCGGCGCGGTCGCGGACCTCGATGGCCGTCTCGTGGAAGGCTTCGAGCGATTCGAGGTCAGTGCCGACGAGGCGGCTCGTGTAGAACTCCGCGAACACGCGGTCCGCTTCCCGAATAGCGTCGCGTCCGGCGATGGTGACCGACCGCTCGTCGTAGAGACCGAGACCGACGAAGGTGAGCATACCGACCGTCGGACGGCGGCGGAGATAAAGGGCGCGAAGCGTCAGGCTTACCGCCCGCGCCGGGAGAGAGGCGGTATGGGCGTTCCAAGCGTTCGCGTCGCCCGCGAGGACGGCGAGGCGACCCGCACGCGACTCGCCGAAGCCGACCTCGTCGACGACGGCTACGACATCACGGTCGAGGACGGGTCGCTGTACATCCCGGTCACGGACCCGGCGGCCGTCCCCGACGTGTTCGACGTCGTGGAGTTCGACGCGCCGGTCCGGGAGGGACAGACGATGCCCGCGGATCTCCTCGGCTTCGACCCGAGCTACGAGCGGATCGGCGACATCGTCATCGTCGACGAGGACGACCCGGAGCGCGCGAGGGAGATCGCCGACGCCATCGTCGCCTCCGACTTGCCCGTCGAGGGCGTGTTGAACCGGGCCTCGAAGATCAAAGGCGAGACGCGCGTCCGCGACTGGGAGGTGCTAGCCGGCGACACCACCGAGGTCGTCCATCGGGAGTACGGTTGCACGTTCGCACTCGACCTCGCCGAGGTCTACTTCTCACCGCGGCTCGCGACGGAACGCCACCGCGTCGTCGAACGGGTCGCGGCGGGCGAGCGGGCCTTCGACATGTTCGCGGGCGTCGGCCCGTTCGTGATCCCGTTCGCCAAGGCGGGCGCGACGTGCGTCGGGACGGACATCAACGAGACGGCTATCGAGTACCTCCACGAGAATGCCGAGCGAAACGGCGTCACCGACCGGGTAACCGCCGTCTGTGGCGACGTCCGCGAGGTGGCGACCGACTACGAGGGGTGGGCCGACCGAGTGGTGATGAACCTCCCGCACAGCGCCGACGAGTTCGTCGAGACGGCGGTCTCGCTGGCCGGGGACGACTGCACGCTCCACTACTATGACATCCAGTCGGACGACGACCTGTACGGTCCCGGCGAGCGAGCGATACGCACGGCCGCCGAACCCGAGTACGAGGTCACTGTCGAGACCCGACGAGCAGTTCGGTCATACGCGCCGGGCGAACAGAACGTGGTGCTGGACGTTCGATTGCGTCGTTGACGGGGTCAGTCGTTCGCTGCTGGACGAACCGGGACCGAATTCGGCAGTCGAGCACGCGAGCACCGACGACGTTCGCGGCCATCTTCTGACCGTCGAGAGGCAATCGCTGCACGGACGTTCTTTTTACCGCCGCTCTCGCGGGAATTTCCTTAACGTTTAATAATGCCTGATGGCGTATCGAACATAGCGCGTGTGTCACTGGCACACCGTCGTGAACCAATTATGACCCAAGGGCACAACAGGCGGAACTTCATCAAGGCGGCGGGTAGCGCAGGAGTTATCGGACTGACCGGACTCGCGGGTTGTTCCGGTGATGGCGGCGACGGTGGCGGCGATGGCGGTGACGGAGGAAGCGGGAACGGGAGCGACGGCGGCTCGACCGGCGGCAGCGGGGGCGGTTCGGACGTGATCACGCTGGGCGGGTCGATGAGCCTCTCCGGTGACAACGCCGACCTCGGTAAGCTGTATAAGGACGCGTACGAACTCACCATCCAGCGTATCAACGAATCCGGTGGCGTCGAGGCCGGCGACGGGAACACGTACGAACTGGAGATGGTACTGCGGGACGACGGGACCGACGCCTCCACGTCGAAGTCCATCTATCAGGAACTCATCGACAGGGAGAACATCAACTACCTGCTGGGACCGTACTCCAGTACGGTGACGCTCCCGGCGAGCGCCGTCGCGGCCCAGAATCAGGTGCCGATGGTCGAGGGCGGCGGCGCGAGTCCGGAGATCTTCAGCCAGGGCAACGAGTGGATCTTCGGCCTGCTGCCGACGGCCAACAAGTACGCCAAGAGCTACCTCGACATGTGTATGGCCCAGCAACCGGCGCCGAAGTCGGTGGCTATCCTCGCCGAAGACGGGACCTTCAGCCAGGCCACCGCGGAGGGGGCCCGGCAGAAGATAGAGAGCTCCGACCTGTCGCTCGACGTCGACCAGACGTTCCCCTCCAGTACGTCCGACCTCTCGACGGCCCTCGGAAAGGTCCGCGATCAGGACGTCGACGTCCTCCTGCTGTGTGCCCACCAGAAGCACAACATCATCCTGGCCAACCAGATGCAAAGTCAGAACGTCAACGTCGACGCGGCGATGGGGACGGTCGGCAGCCTCAACGAGTCGTTCATCAACGAGGTCGGGAGCAACGGGAACTACCTCTACGGCCCCTCGTCGTGGGCGGTCAACGCCGACTTCGAGGACCCCGTGTTCGGGAGCACGTCCGAGTTCGTCTCGGCCATCGAGGAGAACTACGACTACACGCCGGACTACCACAGCGCGGCCGGCGAGGCGGTCATCCTGACGTTCATGAACGCGTTCAAGCAGGTCGACGAACTGGGTCCCAAGGCGGTCCGCGACCGGATCCGCAACTCCGACTTCATGTCGGCGTACGGTAACGTCGCCTTCGACGAGAACGGCGTCATCGACAAGAACATGCTCGTCTACCAGTGGAAACCGGAGAAGGACCTGCAGATCGTCTACCCCGACAACGTCGCACAGTCCGACCCGGTCTATCCGATGCCGGACTGGAGCGAACGGTAGCCGATGGCCGCGACTCAGTTCGTCGTCAACGGGCTGCTAGTCGGCGCGCTGTTCGCGGGGATAGCCGTCGGCTTCGCGCTCATCTGGGGCGTCGTCGACATCATCAACCTGGCCCACGGCGAGATGGTGATGCTCGGGGGATACACCTCCTACTGGACGCTGACGCTGATAACCGGCAACGCCGAGGGGTCGCCGCTGCTGTTTCTCGCGACCATCCCGGTCGCGATCGGCGCGATGTTCGTCGTCGGCTACGCGCTCCAGCGAGTGCTCGTCTCGCGAGTCATCGGCACGGACATCTTCCTGACGCTGCTGGTGACCTTCGGCGCGAGCATCGCCATCCAGCAGTTGGCGCTGCAGGCCTGGTCGGCCAATCCCCGCGCGATTCAGGTGTCCTTCGCGAACCCGTCGCTCACTATCGCCGGGATCGTCGTTCCGAAGATGAAGCTCGTGGCGTTCGTCGGCGCGATCGTCCTGACGGCCGCGCTCTACCTGTTTCTCCAGCGCACCCGCACCGGCCGGGCCATCCGAGCAGTCTCGCAGAATCCGGAGGCGGCCGCGCTGGTCGGCATCGACGTCGAGCGGACGCGAGCGATCACGTTCGGCGTCTCCTCGGCCATCGCCGGCGGCATCGGTGCGTTCGTCGCCACCATCCTCAACATCCAGCCGCAGATGGGGCTGATATACACGCTCAAGAGCTTCGTCATCGTGGTGTTCGGGGGCGTCGGTTCGATCCCCGGCGCGCTCGTCGGCGGCCTGCTGTTGGGGTCGGTCGAGGAGCTCGTCGCGGGGTTCATCTCCACGCGATGGACGCTCGCGGTGAGTTTCTCCCTGCTCATCGTCCTGCTGGTCGTCAAACCGAAGGGCCTGTTCGGTGAGGGGGTGAGCGAATGAGCGCCGAGACCGACGACTCCGGCGTGCTCCGCTCGATCCTTCCGCCCGAACAGGTCGATCGGGCCTTCGAAACCTGCGATAATCACGGGTGGAAGCTGTTGGTGGCAGGCGCCGTCGTCGGCGTGCTGCCGCCGCTACTCGGTCTGGAGGCCGGCTACTTCATGACGGTCCTCACCGAGATGTATCTGTTCGGCGTCCTCGCCCTGTCGTGGGACATCGTCGGCGGGCAGACGGGGTATCCGAGCTTCGGGAACATGGCCTTCTTCGGTATCGGCGCGTACACGACGGCGATACTGACGAAGGACTTCGCCGTCGCGTTCCCCCTCGCCTTCCTCAGCGCCGGGGTCGTGGCGACCGCGTTCGCGCTCATCATCGGACTCATCGTGCTGCGACTGCGCGGCCACTACTTCGCCATCGCGACGCTGGGAGTCCTGCTGGCCGCTCAGCAGGTGTCTCGGAACCTCAGCATCACCGGGGGCGCGAGCGGGAAGATCCTGCTCCAGACGCCGCCGGGAGAAGTCTTCTACTACGTGTTCCTCGGCATCCTCGTCCTCGAGGCGGCCGTCATCTACTACCTCTCGAGCACCCGGTTCGGCTTCGTGCTCAACGCGATTCGCGACGACGAGGCCAAGGCGACGGCGATGGGGTTCAACACCACGTACTACAAGACGGCCGCGTGGGGGCTGGCGGCGCTGTTCACCGGCGCTGCCGGCGGCGCGTACGGATTGTTCAACACGTTCATCAACCCACAGACGGCGTACAACGCGGCCTGGAACGTCGAGCTCATCGCGATGGCGCTGCTGGGTGGCTCCGGGACCGTCGTCGGCCCGATCATCGGCGCGTTCGGACTCCACACGGTCATCGAGATCGTCGAGTCCTACGCCGTCGGCTGGCAACTCGTCCTGCTTGGACTGGCGATAATCGGAACCGTCATCGCGATCCCGGAGGGGATCGTCGGCGCGCTCAGAGAGTACGCCAGCGAGATGGACTACTACGAGCGGGGCGGGATGGCCGCGACCGACGAGACCGACGCCGAGCCGTCCGACGACGGCGCGCCGACCGGGGGTGATCCCCAGTGAGCGAAGCCGCCGACGCCGCGACGACGGACCCGTCCGGCGAACGGGCAGTCCTTCGGACTGACGGCGTCACCAAGCGCTTCGGCGGGCTCACCGCCGTCGACGACGTCGACGTCGAAGTGTCCGAGGGAGAGATCGTCGGGCTCATCGGACCGAACGGAGCCGGCAAGTCCACGCTGTTCAACTGCATCACCGGCACGCTGGACGCCGACGAGGGCCACGTCTATCTGCGGGACGAGGAGGTCACCGACTGGCCGGAGTACAAGATCGCCCGCGCCGGTCTCGGACGCATGTTCCAGGAGACGCGCATCTTCGGCGATATGACCGTTCGGAAGAACCTGCTGTTGGCCGCACAGGAGGGCGGCGACGACGTGAGCAGCCTCCTTCGCCGTCCCGACGACTCGCTGGTCGGCCGGGCCGACGAACTGCTCGCGTACGTCGACTTAGACGGCCTCGCCGACGTGCGGGCCGGTCGCCTGAGCTTCGGCCAGCAGAAACTCATCGAGTTCTCGATGGCGCTGATGGCCGACCCGGAGATACTGCTGATGGACGAGCCGGCCGGCGGCATCAACCCCTCGATGATCGGGAACCTCATCGAGTACATCCGCACCGCGAACGTCGACGAAGAGGCGACGATCTTCCTCATCGAACACAACATGGACTTCGTGATGGAGATCGCCGACCGCATCTACGTGCTGGCCCATGGCGAGCGCATCGCCGAGGGCACGCCCGAAGAGATTCAGAACGACCAACGCGTCCTCGACGCATATCTCGGGAGGGAATGAGATGGCGACGTCAGACACCGATACCACGACGACTACGGACCCGATACTCTCGATGGACGACGTGACGTCGGGCTACGGCAACACGACCGTCCTCCACGACGTCAGCATCGCCATCGAAGAGGAGGACGTAGCGTGTCTCATCGGCCCCAACGGGTCGGGGAAGTCGACGCTGATGAAGAGCATCTACGGCTTCGCCGACGTGCAGTCGGGGACCGTCACCTTCCGCGACGAGGACATCACGGGCCGGTCGCCACAGGAGAACCTCAGGAACCGGATAAGCTACGTCCTGCAGGACGCCAGCGTGTTCCCGAACATGACCGTTCAGGAGAACATGCTGATGGGCGGTTACGTCTTCGACGACGACGAACAGGCCGCAGAGCGTGCCGAGACGCTGTACGACGAGTTCCCGGTGCTCGGCGACATCCGCCAGCAGAAGGCCGGGACGCTCTCGGGCGGCCAGCGCCGCTTGCTCGAACTCGCCCGCGCGCTCATGGTCGATCCGGATCTGATGCTGCTCGACGAACCGTCCATCGGTCTCGAACCGCGATTTATCGACGACGTGTTCGAGCGCATCGAGCAGCTGAACGACCTGGGGACCACGATCCTGCTGGTCGAACAGAACGCCGAGAAGGGGCTCTCGGTCGCCGACCGCGGGTTCGTCCTCGCCAGCGGCGAGATAAAGTTCACCGGTACGGGTACCGAACTCCTCAACAACGAGGAGGTCGGTCGGCTCTACCTCGGCGGCTGACACGGGCCGCATACTCGTTTTCGATCTCGACGCCATTGGGGTCGAACGCGCCCTTGAGGCGTGCGAACGCGTCTCTCGATGCCCCCGATTCGCAATCCTTATTGCGGCTATCGGCACAACGTACGAGTGCCGAGTGACACACCGACGACGTGCTGTTGGCACGCGAGACCGGTCGTCGTGTGTCTGTCGCGCCGGTGTAGCTCAGACTGGCAGAGCGAATCCTTCGTAAGGATTAGGCCGAGGGTTCAAATCCCTCCACCGGCTTCCGGAAAAAGGGTTCAGAACCTTTCTACACTCGATTCTCGTCTGATGACTCAGTCGGTCGGATTTCGTACTCGCCAGATTCGACGAGCGCTTTCAATTCTATGGGAGCCAAAGCTACTCCCCGTTCGAAGCGCTGCTTCGCAGATTCTACGTTCACGTTGTCGACAGTCTCGACCGAAAACGTTGCTGCCACGTCATTGTGCTGCATCCTTCCCCGCTTCCCGTGGCGAAACTCTCCTTCTGCGGCCTCGATACTGGCGGTGACAGAGCGTTCTAACTCGTCACACGACAGCCCTGCCTCGCGCTGGTCAAGCCAGAAGAACCGAACGAGGTCGAAGAACTCTCGCCAGACCCCAGCACCACCCCACAGGTCAACGTCGAGATCACCATCGGGATCTATAACGGGGTCAACGTCGGTGTTGTCAGGATACGGGTCCATCGCACGGTCGGCATCTCGCGGCTTCGGATGCGTTACCGTCCGAAGGTTCCGTCGATCGCCGTTACTGCTAATTGGCTCAACTTTATCTGAGCGTTTCATTCTATATTTAGTAACTAAGTATAAAAATACCTACACTTATTCAGGCTACCTTTTCTGGTTTTGCTTATGGGTCGGCAAAACCACGAAGATAGTGGAAACGATTCTCCTGTTAGTACCTCTCTGGATGATTTTACGGCCGATTCAGAGAAGACCGATAGCGAACTCCGTCACGACGGGGGGTTCTCCGGGAAAGATATGACCCGTGTAATGGAGGAGTCAAACCTCACAGGTAGCCATCTTGAAAAAGAGATTCTGCCCGTTATTCTGGCATCCGAATTTGACGTTGATCCGGAAACGATGAACGACGGGATGATTCCAGATCGCGAGACTGGAATCCAATATGATGCATATGCGCCTAATGAAAGTGATCCGTGGATCGTAGCCTGGGCGACGCAGGTGAAGCAAGGTCATTTCAATAAAAACTTTCAGAAGAATCTCGGCGAACTACTATTTTTGAAATCTCACTTCCCCGATGCCACAACGGTCATGGTGTTCGGTACGTATGCAACCAAAGACTCTGACGTCAGCCGAGCGGAGGATTATCTTGAGACCTACTCTCTGTTCTGGGATACGGTCATCAATGTTACTCAAGAGGAGCCGATTGAATACAAAGAGGTTAATCCGAGCGACCAAGCGAGGAAAGCGGGGCAGAATGCGTTAGAAAAGGAACTAGATCAAATACAATCGCGTGCTGGGTATGCAGGTGATAAGCCGATTACTTTGCCAGCAATCACCGGCTTCGCGGACAACTACACTTCATTGGCGAAGCTGGTGCTGCAACGGGACGACTGGCTGAACAACTTCGACGAAGATTGGTTCTTAGCGGAGCTTGATGACTTACGAGATGAATACGAATTACACGACGTCTTCAAGCGATTTGACCATGGACTCACACCTTCTTTAGTTCGTGATGGCCTCCGTGAGGCGTACTACTCCCTAACGAATCTATCTCGTGGGTCAAAAATGCGGCAACTGGTTGAGAATGGTGACTTAGAAGAATTCTACTACGAGATGTTTGAACACGGAAATCCGGCCAAACGATGGGACTATTTCAATCCCACAGAAGGGACCGTGTACGCGATTCTTGATCAGAAATTGGATGACGACATTACAATTGAATGGAGTTCGAATGGCATAACCTCAGATGGATTCGTCCACCAGCTGGGTATTCTTAGTAAAAAATACGAGTGGGATATCAAATTGAACGGAGAGACTGATATCTATATTGAGGTGAAATCTCTCTCAGGCGGGAAGGGAGGATCTGGACCGAAGCAGGCAGGTTACGAGGCACATCGTGTCGCTGGAAGGTCTTTCCTCACTCGCTATGCGCTAAAGGGAGACAATGTCTCTGAAAAAGACCGGCATCATATAATAGTGCTTGACGGGTACTGGCGAGGGCCTTCCTCGTATGAGAATAAGTCTCTCGACTTCTTCAAACAGATCGCAGGGTTCGACGGAGTTTATATGATTGATGATGTGGATCGGATGCTCAACGATATAGAAAGCCTACTCGACTACTGATCCAGATTCTGTATCTGGTTCAATAACTCGACTGCGCGCTCTCCTTTCTCAGTGAGGGTATAATACGTCCGGGGGGGCCTTTCGTCGGAACTTCTACGCTCGATTAAATTCAATTCTTCCAATTCATTTAGGCGGTTTGATAGAGTAGAATGGCTGATTTCACTCCTGCAAGATTCCTCTAATTGGTTGAATCCAACTTCTGGCTCTTCCGCGAGAAGATGCAAGACGAGGATTGCCCCCTTTCCTTGCAGGACACGGAGAATACCGTCCTCTGCTGGTGCAGGCATTATTACAAATGTCGAACCACCGCTGGCATGAAACATCAGTAAAGTATTTATTAGTAGCTCAGATTAATCTGAGTTGCAATGGTAGAATACTTCATCGAATGGGCCCCCAATCCAGATCCCTTGTACCATGATCCTAGTCAGAGCCCTCAGGAGATGACGATTGACCCGCCACTGCTTGATACACCTATCTCTGTTAACGGGTATATGATATCACTCGAACACTTAGTCGGCGGAAGAGCGAAAAAGAGCTTCAGACGCGCAGCTGAAGAGAACGGGATCAACGCGGTCTTAGATTATCCAGGGCCAATTATCATCGATAGCGGTGGATTTCAGGGAACTGGTGACCCTCCAGAAAAGGTTCTGGAGCTACAGAGTTCCTTCTCGCCCGATATCGTAATCCAGAAAGATACCGTCGGCGATGCTGCTCAAACGATATCGGATGCCGAGCGAACCTATGAGTTAGCGGGACAGTACGACTTTGAGGTGTGGTATGTTGTACAGGGGTCTTCAGTCGAGGAGTATCTTGATTGTGCGACTCAACTGAAGGAGATCGGTTGCGAAAAATTCTGTCTCGGCAATCTCGTCGGTCGGTCTTTCTTACGGAAAACCGATGAAGTATCGGAGATCGTAGAAGCAGTAGCTGAGGTTGTAGACGGAGGGAATCTTCACTTACTTGGGGTATCGAATCCAGGTATTCTACAACGGATCTCCGAAAAAATCGATTCATTTGATTCCTCCTCAGCGATCCGCAACGCCACGATGCTCAGAGAAGTGTATGAATGGAAAAACAGTGGAATCGAATATCATGAAAAATGCGATTCTCGTCCTCAGGAGTTCTACTGCAGTTGTCCTGTCTGTGACAAATTCGACGTATTCACGAATGAATTCGAGCTCGAAAAGTACACTGGAGCAAGGCGTAGAGTTCGGCAGCTAAGAGCAATCCACAATGCGTGGGTGATAGACCAGTTGGCTAAATCGGTGTCTTGAGTTAGTTGGAAGGATTCATTTCCCCCCGAGCTCAACCATAATCTATTCATGCGATTCTACGTTCCCGAATGGGACGACGCCGTCGATACTGACTATGACTTCGTAAACGACGAACTCTCTAATCTGGTTAAAGTCGACCGGGACCGAGATTTCATATGGGATATCTTTGATTCTGAAACGACACCAGTTGACGGCGTCCTTATTTCCCGCGAACAAGTTGAATCCAGCAAATCCAAGTTTACCCGTTTCACCTCAGAAGGCGTCTACGACGACCCTAATCTGTCAGTCCCTGATTGGATGCCCACGATCAGTGACTGCGGTGCTTGGGGATACAAATCGCTCCCATTCCCACCATATGACAACGACGAGATGCTGGAATTCTACACTGATATCGGAGTTACGACGGGAGTTACTATCGACCACCTCATAATGGGGGAAGGAAAAGAGCGAGGACGTCTCTATCTAAACGAAGAATGTTTTTCGAAGGCATTCTCGGAAAGCGATATTCCCTCTAAAGTACGCGAGAAGGTCGACTTGATGATCGAGGAATGGCCCGAAACATGGCCAGATTGCGTTAGAGAATATGAACCTTCTATTTATAACGAAAGCACGAAAGAGAAGTTCACACTGAGCGATTTCGAGGGATCTATCGACGATATTCTTGACCACCTGAATAACGATCCACGGGCCGTTCATCGAGAGAACGACCGGGAGTTCAGATATAATCTCACGTTAGATAACGCCCAACATATGTTCGAGGAGTATCAGAATGGGAATTACTCGTTCCGTCTGATGGGGGCATTTCAGGGATGGGACCCAGACTCGTATGCAGAAGCGGCTGATCTCCTATTAGATACTGGTTTCCGATATATCGGAATTGGCGGTGTAGCCAGCAGTCACGTATCGACTATCAAAGATATCGTAACAGTTGTAGGAGAAACCATACGAGAATTCGAGAGAGAACACCAGGAACGGGTCGACAGCCACGTGTTCGGCTTCGCGAAGCCGAAAGCTTTCGATACGGTTGGTCGCGCTGGCATGAGTTCCTTCGACAGCGCCAGTATGCTCCGTTCGGCGTGGACTGGTGGGAGCAATTACCACATGGCGGGGGATCAGAAGTACACAGCGGTACGGGTCCGGTATGCGACAGCCCGAGATGGATTCGAGACGGCAATAGAAAAATCGCTAAGGGGACAGGAGGTGCTTCGGTCGCTTCGAGCCTACGACCAAGATAAATCAATTTCGGATACACTTCGATCCTGGGCCGCACAAGCAGAGGAGACTCTGGATGCGCTCGAAGAATACGTCCGTGAACATCGACACGACGACCAGTATAATCAGTCTCGAATACGAGATTTGAATGAAGCCTTCCGAACCGATTTCGAGTTCGGTCGAGAAACGCAAGCGCATTTCAGCGATGTATTCCGTAAGAAAATTCTCAAGCGTATGCGGGATGACGATGACGAAGATCCCATCGATATCGACGCGTATCTCGCGGATATCGATACTGCCCGAGAGATTCTAAGTCAATCACCGTGGTGTCTGGACGCAGTAAATACACTTGAAAAACGCCAAGGAGAAGTGAGTACGTTCGACCAGCTGTGGCACGTCGTTGAGGAGTATGCACGCTGGGTCGGAGACGAAAAATATCTCGATGATTATGAATTGACACTGCGTGCTGAACCTTGGAAAGACTGTGACTGTACAATCTGCGAAGAACTCGGTATTGAGGTAGTCGTTTTCAGAGGGAACAACAGAAATCGACGACGAGGATTCCACAATATGCATCAGTTCTATAAGGATTTTAACCGTCAACTTCCTCGAATTCTCGTCGGAATTCCCACTGAAGACGAAATCGAAGCAGATGAGACAGTCATGGAGTATCTTACTTCAGAATATAACGAGGTATGGAGGGAGGTATTTGATATTCCGGTAGTTGAGATTGGATTGATCACTCCTCAAGGGGTATACGAATGGTGGGAGACCTCTGCTACCGAGTCAGACTCAAATTCCGATACTCAAGCGGCAGCAATTCAGAAAGCTTCACAGCGATACGAAGAAATCCATCTACTTAACGCAGAATCCATATTGGGGAGAGAGACGACTACACGAGAGAGCGTTTTCACATATAGTGACCCTGAGGAAATCAGAGAGGCTGTTCTAACCAAACTTGGATACGATGATACAGAAACACCGAAACGCCACACTCAGAAAGGGCTAGGTGAGTTCTAAAATGAAAATTCTCGTCATTGACCAGTGCTCTGGATCAAAAAACTATCCTGAAGCGCTCCACGAATTGACGCAAGAAGAAGTCGATTCAGGCCCGGTAGAGCAGCTGCTGGAACGTCCTGACACAGCAGGTATTCCAGCTAACGAACTTTACTCAGGACGTCAGCAGCAGCGGATTAACGAGGCCGTTGAAGTTCTTCGTTCGAAAGGCCACAAAGTTGATCGAAAGTTCGTGAGTGCGGGTTTCGGACTTATTGATGAGAGGGAAGAACTTCCGCCGTACGAGATTACGTTCAGTGGTATGAATCATGGCGAAATTGACCAGCGCGCGGAAAGATTGCAAATTGCCGAAGAAGTCTGTGAGCTGCTTACCGAGACATCTGACGATCCATTCGACATAATATTCTTCGCCCTCGGTTCTGACTATTATCATGCTATTGACCTTGATCAAACGTTAGCAAGCATACCCGATTCGACGCTAGTAATTTTATTCAATCAAGAAGAGAGAGCTGGTGGTAACGACAGAGTGATTTCCATATCTGCACGGACAGATGATGCCAAACGTTACAGCACGATCGTAGTCGCGCTGAAAGGCGTCTACGTGAAGAATTTCGCTCAACAAGTGGGGAGGGAAGAGTCCATCTCTAATATAGAAAAAATTCGAGAGGGGTGCTTGGCTACCGAAACGACCCAGTCTGGATTTGATGAGTTCGCTTGATGATAGCTATTCAGCCTCATTATCACTTAGACCGACAGAATTAGCGCTATCTTCGCCGCTACTGCTGAATACAATCTCTCCATCTTTCACAATGTTGCTTTCGAAGTACGTTCTACCGTAGAGGATTGTTGGTGAGCTCGTAGCATGTGCTGAAATCACAGCGGGAAAGGGACGCACGACCGCGCCACCGACGAACTATCGTATGGGTGTTCGACCCCCTCGGAGAGCGTCTTAGACCTCCGTCTATTCGGCAGTACCCATCCGTTCGAGGAGCGCGGTCTTCACATCCGGGTCGTCAAGGAGGTTGTCGATAGTGTCAATTTTCTCTTGTGTACTCGTGTCCTCGGGGCCCGTTTCGGCGTAGTCCTGTTTCACGTCGTCTTCGACCTCCGCCTCGAAGTCGGCCGCCGACTCGCCTTTCAGCGCGTAGCCACAGCGCATACAGAAAGCCGCTTCGGGTTCGTTGAGTTCCTGACAGCGCCCGCACTCGCGGATTTCTGGTTCGTCGCTGTCTTCCTCCGGAACGTACAGCCCGTGCATCTCGTCGTAGGCGTTGTCGATGTCACGTCCTGAGAGGTGGACGTATCGGGCCGGGACGTCCGATCCCTGCACCCACCCAAACCACGCGCATAGTTGCGCCTCTTTCAGGTGGTTCGCCAAGTACGACGCGCGGGAGTGACGGTAGTGGTGTGGATTCGACGGCTTGTCGATGTCGGCCTCCTTCATCGTCTTCCGTAGGATCTTGTCCCGGATGTATCGGTAGCCGAGTTGGTCGTCCGGGCCGCCCTGCTGAATCTTACACCACAGCGGCGCGTCTTTCGTGGGGTTCGGGTGGTCGTTCAGCCACTTGTTGATGTGGGGGACGGATTCCACCAGTGGGAGGCGACGCGCGCCGGTTTTACCCTCGATGACGACCTTCTTCCCGTGTTTGCGGTCCTCGATGTCGCCTACGGTCAAGTCGATGAGTTCGCCGATGCGAGCGCCGGTCTCGTATAGCATCCAGATGAGCGCCCTGTCGCGTGGGTTGTTAGCGGCCTCCGCCTGTGCTTCGATGTCGTCCTTCGACAGCAGGTCCTTCGGAAGTTTGTCGCTCCCCGTGGAGTTGTTGAGTTTAATCCAGGCGACAGTCTCGGGTGCGTCCCCGTCCTCGTCGGGATCCAGCCACTTCCAGAAGCTCCGGATAACGTTCTTGTACGTGTCGATCGTTTCCTCGTTGTCGTACTCGGAGTGGACCCACGCGACGAGGTCCTTCACGTCGCCCTTGTCCATCTCGTCGAGTTGCTGGTCCTCCAGGTGCTCGGCCATCACCTTCAGTCGGGTGAGGTTCTTCAGGAGTGTGGCCTCGCTCAGACCGTCAAGAACTTTGTCACGTTTGTACTCCTGGAGCAGTTCCTTGTTCCGGGTACAAATGACCTCGGACTGCTGGATGTTCTCCAGCGTCTCGTTGAGCCGCTTCTCGTAGTTCTCCGTGGGCATGAATTACATACGCGCCGCACCGCTGTAACTGTTTGTAACCCTTATTCAGTAAGCCCTCCACCGGCTTTCTGCTGCGAACCATTCGTGAGCAGCGAAAGTCGTCGTGGGATTTGAATCAGGGAGTGACGCGAAGCAGAACGACTGTGGTTCATAATCCCTCCACCGGATCGCTTCTGTCCGAACGATCGCACGGACGAGTGACCTCGCTACGTTGAGAGGCGCGCCGCTCGGCGTCTCGACCCTTACTCGACGCTGGGTGCGTCTGCCCGTTGCTAACCTGTAGGCGGATACTCTCTGTCGGCGAGAAAAATCGTTACTACCCTTCGCAACCGCAACGGCGTACTCAGTCGGCGCTGTGGGCCGGCAGGAAACCGCAGCTCGAACAGCCCGTGTGTTTCGTGCGCTGATAGCTCAACTCGGTGCCGCAGTTCGTACAGTCGTACCGAACGTGTTCCATCGAGACACAATCACTTCCGTTTACACATATACTTTGCGTGAGTCCAGTTCACGTTCGTCGTGGCGCGGTCTTCACGCGGTTCCGTTAGTCGCCGTCGCGTTCGACGTGGCTCCGGATTCCGCTTCGACGGCCCCCGTCGGCTTGATCGGAACCGTGGTTCCGGATTCGCTGATGACCGGCTTGAGGACGTACTTCCCGCTGTTGCCGGCTTTCACGACCGTGATGTCGAAGACGAAGTCCACTTCGGTGCCGTCGCGGACGGTGAACTCGTCGTTCAGTTGCAGTTTCTCGCTCGGGAGTTTCACGCGGACGCGCTCGCCGTCTTCGAGCGTCGCGTTCACCTCGCTGACGTGGACGAAGACCTTCCCGTAGGTCGCGTTCGGGAGTCTGTAGGCGTCGACGAGCGTGGCGTTTTCCCCCTGAAGCGTGGTCAGATCGAGCGTGGTGTTACCGCCGGAGAACTCGACCCAGCCGCCGCTTCCGTTCCCCGTTCGCTCGAAGCCGACCCGCGAGACCGTCACGTTGAGGTATCGAAAGTCACCGATAGCGTTCTTCTCGTCGCTGATGTAGAACGCGACCGTCCCGCCGGTGGTCGCGGTCGTCGTCGCCGTCGTCCCCGACGTTCCGGATCGGTCCGCCGCGGTCGGTGAACCGGGTGCATCGGAGACGCCGCCGGCGCATCCGGCGAGGAGGACGGCGGCGACGAGCAGTACCTGAAGTGAGCGGCGTGGCATACGACTCCGATGGCGGTCCCGGAACCTAAACCACCCCGACCGTTCGCCGGTCTTCAATCGGTTCAGAACCGTTCATTCGGCGGCTGCAGCGCATCTACGTTCGGTATCAGTCCGCCAATTCACTCGCCGAGGTCGAACTCGAACTCGGTGATACGCCCGCGCCAGTACGGGAGGTCGCCGCTCGGGAGGTTCCACTCGACTTCGCCGCGAGTCGGGACCAGCATCCCGTCTCGCCGCTCGTAGTCCGCGAAGCGGCCGGTCCACTTCGCTCGTTCGAAGCCGTCGCCGACCGCGCGAAAGCGGTCCTCGGCGACGACGCGGTCGACCAGATTCGCCTCGTCGAAGCGGAAGACGAGCGAGACCGTCGTCCCGTCGTGGGTGAGCGTCGCTCGCGCGGCGTCGTCGTCGATCGGTTCCCACTCGATGCCGTTCGCGGGGAGGAGTGCCGTTGGAAACCAGACGGCTTCGGCGAGGTAGCGGCTCAGTTCGCCCGCGGCCAGTTCCGGCGTGGGGGCGGCGTCGGCGACCGGCACCGTCCAGAGCAGGCGGGCGGCGAGCGCGGGGGTGCCGTCGACGTAGCTATCGACCACCTGCGTCGGGAGAACCGACCCCAGGCGTATCGTCGCGTCCCAGACGAAGCCCGGCGGCGAAGCCGTGTAGCGTTGGGTCGCTCTCAGCGGGTGCCACGACGATTCGCTGTCGCCGAGGCGAAACTCGCCGCGCTGTTTCAGTCGAGCGGTCCGGACGCGAGACTGACCGGGTTCGAGCACCGTCTCGAAGTATCGGCGCACCGGGTCGGGAAGGTCGGCGTAGTCTTCGGACGTGATGGGTCTCTCTGACCGCTCGCTGGCAGTCTCCCGTAACTCCTCGACCAACTGCGCGCGCTGGCGTCCGGTCCGTCGCCTGCCGGCGAGGACGCTCCCGAGCGACAGACCGAGGAGCCCGAAGAGGGCGGTTCGAGCGGCGAGTCGGGGGAGCCGGCGGTCGCCTTTCGAGGTGGGGGGTTCGTCCGACATCGGAATCCGATACGTCGCCCGGGCAAAAATAGCTGGCTGGCGGCCGTGGAGACCGCTGGTCTCGTTGAGCGGCGATATATAAATGGCCCTCACGGCTGGCGCAGTAGAGCGAGTAGCTACCGGAGCGAATCGTCGAACGAACACCATGACGCGAAGACACCAGCGACGATTCGACTCGGCGACCGGCTCCGCGTTCCGGGGGGGTCACTGACGTGTCTTACCGGAACGCGTGGCAGCGCGAGGACTCGACGGTCGTCTGTGTCGCCTGTGGCGAGGCAGTCTCGCGCGACGACGCCAGAGAGTACGACAAATTCGGCGACCGCTGGGACAGGGACGAAAAGGAGTTCGAGTACCTCTGCACGCCCTGTGACCGCGCGCGCTCTCACAGTCCGCGACGGGGGTTAGAGGACCGCCTCGTCGAGGCCGGTGCGGGCGCGGTCGATCGCGCGACCTTCCTGCGGCGGTACTGTGCGCTTTCGAGCGAGGACGACGCGCCCCCCGAGAACCGTCGCCGATAGGCGACGCCCCTACGGCGTGATGACGGCCCGGCCGTCGATCTCGCGGTGTTCCAGTTTCTCGGCGACGGTGTTGATCTCGTCTAAGCCGTACTGCGTCGTGTGCAACTCGACGGCGTCGCGTTCGACCAGCGCGACTAGTTCCTGGAGTTCGGTGTAGCGGCCGACGATGTTCCCCTGGTAGGCGAACTCGCCGTTGACCAGCGACTGTGCGGGTTCGTGGATGTGGCCGCCGTAGCCGATGATGTGGTGGTCGCCTCCGGCCGCGCAGATGTCGGGGGCCAGTCGCGTCGTCTCGTCGGCTCCGACGAAGTCAAGCACCTGAGCCGCGCCGACGCCGTCGGTGATGTCCTCGACCTCGCTCGCCACGTCCTCGCTGTCGGGGTCGAGCGTGTAGTGCGCGCCGAGGTCCGACGCGAGGTCGCGCGCGGACTGCTTGAGGTCTACCGCGACGATGTCGGCGGCGCTCATCGCGTCGAGGCACTGCAGCCCGATGTGACCGAGCCCGCCGACCCCGATGACGACGGCGGTGTCACCGGGATTGAGGCCGTCTTCGGCCTTCTTCACGGCGTGGTAGGCGGTGATGCCCGCGTCGGCGTGGGGCGCGATGGTCGTGGGGTCCACGCCGTCGGGAAGCGGGATGACCGACCGCTCGTTCGTGAGCAGTTCGTCGGCGAAACCGCCGTCAGTCGTCAGGCCGTTGAACGACTGGTTCTCGCAGTACATCGTCTCGCCCTGCCGACAGGGCCGACAGGTCCCGCAGGTCTGGACCGGGTGACAGATCACTTGATCTCCCTCCGAGACCAGTGTCACTTCCTCGCCGACGGCGACCACCGTCCCGGCGTTCTCGTGGCCCAACGTCATCGGGAGCGTCTGCTCGACGTAGTCGGTCCACATCCCCTCGATGATGTGGTTGTCAGTCTGGCACCAGCCGGCTCCCTCGACTTCGACCACCACGTCGTCGCTGTTCGACACCTGTGGCTCGTCCACTTCGTCGATGGAGAGGCCGTTCGCCATGTCGTCGGTGTACTCGTGGAGTCTGGCGGCGTGCATCGAGTGGCAGTACGTAGCACACGAACAAAAGCGTCCGGCGTGGTCTCCTCGATGCGTCGCAGCCGTCGTCAGTGGGTGAGCAACAGTAACCGCTCGTCGGTCCGGACGAGACAGATCGGGCTGCTGGGTTTCCCGAAGGTGTTTTCGCGGTTCTCGCTGACGAACAGGCGGTCGAAGCGCTCGCCACAGGCCGGGCAGGCGAAGCCGTGCCGATTCTCCAGGGTCATCGACCCGCGGTCCTGTTTGAGTAGCTTCAGGCCGTGGCGATAGTCGTGGACGTCGAAGCCGTCGCTGACGTCGAGCCGTTCCATGGGGAGAAGAGAGCCGCGGGTCGCTTAAGGCTTAGACCAGGTTCGCGCCGACGTAGAGGACGATGACGAGGAAGATCCAGACGACGTCCACGAAGTGCCAGTACATCGAGGCCGTCGAGACGGAGGTGTGGCGTTCGGCGGAGTACTGCCCGTAGTACGCTCGGACGAAGACGATGCCGAGCAGGACCGCACCCATCGTGACGTGGAGGCCGTGCAGGCCGGTCAGGCCGTAGAACGCGGAGCCGTAGATTCCTCCCGTGATAGTGAAGCCCTCGTGGACGATGAACTCGTAGTACTCGTAGACCTGTCCGGCGATGAAGACGATTCCGAGCAGCAGCGTCACGCCGAGGAGTTTGAGGAAGCGCGAGCGCTTACCGTTCAGCAGGGCGACGTGGCTATAGTGCAGCGTCACCGAGCTGGCGACCAGGATGACGGTGTTGACGACGACGAGCGATCCCCACACTTCGGGGATGGCAGCGTCGAGCCAGACGTCGGCCCCTCGGATCATGAAGTAGTAGACGAAGCCGGCACCGAACGTCGCGAGCTCCGATCCGAGGAACAACAGCATGGCGAACTTCAGCGTGCGCGCGGAGTGGTGGTCCGACCCGCGCTCCCAGAAGTTCGAGACGAAGGCGTGGTACAGCCAGCCGTAGATGCCGACCAGGAACAGGCCGACGCTGGAGACGGTGGCGGCGGCACCGACGGTCATGCTCACGAGCCCCGAATCGCCCAGCGCGAGGACGAAGAGCGCCGCGCCGACGTAGATTCCCGACGCGCCGATGGCCGTGACGAAGGGCCACCAGCTCGCCTCGCCGAACCCCTGGGGCCAGTCCTCCGTGGCCGGGAGGTGGTGCTCCCCGTGTCCGCTGTCCGTGTGTTCTTCCGGCAGACTCATATCGGCCCCTTATGGAGCGATTACTAAAAGCCCATCCAATTACTCGCGCGGGCCGCGCGTCGATGTCGGAAGCTACTCGGCAGCGAGTGACCTAGCGCCCTCGATGACAACGCGTCGACGCGCCGCGGGGACGCTGGCGGGGACGGTCTGCCTGCTCGTCGCCGTCGGCACCGCGAGCGCGCACGGCGGCGCGCTGGCCGCCGGCGGGCGCGAACCGCTGACGATCCCGACGTGGCTCTTTCTCACCACCGGCGGGGCGGCCGTGGGCGCGTCGTTTCTGCTGGCCTCCTTCGTCACCGACCGCTCGTTCGTCGAGCGCATCCACGACTGGGGTCGCCCCCTCCTCGACGGCGGGGCGCGCGTCCCGGCGCTTGCGGGTCGAGCCATCGGCCTGGTGGGACTGGCCGCCGTCCTCGTCGTCGGTTTCGTCGGGCCGGACACCCCTCGAACGAACCTCGCCATCCTGCTGGTCTGGGTCGGCTGGTGGGCCGGACTGGCGATGACGACGTATCTGATCGGGAACGCCTGGCGCGTCCTCAACCCGCTGACGACCATCGCCGCGATGCTCCCCTCGCTGGACCGCGACTACCCCGAGCGACTCGGCGCGTGGCCCAGCGTCGTCGGCCTCCTCGCGCTCGTCTGGCTGGAGGTGGTGAGCCCGCTGGCCGACGACGCCGAGTTGCTGGCGACGGCGGTGCTGGGCTACTCCCTGCTGACGCTCCTCGGCGCGGTGGTGTTCGGCCGCGAGACGTGGTTCGCCGAGGCCGACCCGGTCGAGCGCGTCTTCCGGTACTACGGCCGCGTCGCGCCGATCGGCCGCGACGAGACCGGCCTCCGACTTCGATTGCCGGGGATGGACCTCTCGACGCCACGCCTGGTCGACGGGGCCGACGAGGTGGCGTTCGTCGTCGCCCTGCTGTGGGTGACGACCTACGACGGCCTCGTGACCACGCCCGCCTGGCGCGACCTGACGACACCGCTGGTGGCGGCGGGACTCCCCCCGCATCTGCTCTACCCGATCGCGCTGCTCGCCGGCTTCGGGCTCTTCCTGGGCGTCTATCGGCTGGCCGTGCGCGCGAGTACGCGGATCGCCGAGACCTACCTCGCGCCCGCCGAACTCGCCGAGCGGTTCGCGCCGCCGCTGTTGGCGATCGCCGCCGGCTACCACTTCGCGCACTATCTGGGCTACTTCCTCTTTCTCGCACCGGCGCTCGGAACGGCCGCCCTCTCGCCGCTTTCGAGTCCCGCGACGGTGCCCGTCTACCAACTGCCGGGCTGGTTCGGCGGGACCGCCATCGCCGCCGTCGTCGTCGGCCATCTGGTCGCCATCTGGGTCGCCCACGCCGCCGCCTACGACCTCTTTCCCAGCCGCCTGCAGGCCATCCGCTCGCAGTACCCATTCATCGCCGTGATGGTGTTCTACACGATGACCAGTCTCTGGGTCGTCTCGCAACCGGAGGTGCCGCTCCCACACCTATGAACTCGGAACGCCTCGACCACGACCGCGACTACGAGTACGACGCGCCCGCCGACGCCCCGACCTACGACTGCCCCTACTGCGGCCGCCCGTTCGCCCGCGAGGAGTGGCGCACGCTCCACTACGGGCTGGAACATCCGGCCGAACTGGATGACGAGGAAGTGCAGGCGTTTCGAGAGACCTACGAGGACGAGGAGGAGGACCTCGGGACTTTCCGCCTGCAGGCGCTCGCGGTGTTGGTAGCGATCTACTTCTGTCTGCTCATGATCTACGCTCTCGTTTAGAATGCTGAGTGCGAAGCTACTACGGGCTGTCAGCACGACAGGTCCTCGAAAGCCCTCACCCGCTCACGGGTCGTTCCTCCCCGTTCGTTACCGAGGGCTGCTCCTTCCAGTCGCACCCCTCGCTGCTCGACGGTCGCTGGCCGACATATCCTCGCTGCGCTCGGATAGGGGTCGCCCAGACGACCACGGCGAGCGCGAGCGGGTTCGCCCTTTCAATCCGCCGAGGACAGCACCGCTCCGCCCCGCTCCGCCCCGCCGCCACACACCACCCCAGCCGACTCCGTCGCTCCCGTTGGTCGCTCCGTCATCCACCGAAAGACTCGCGTTGCTCGTCTTTCGAGCCTTCAGTCGCTACGCTCCCGAAGACCTCGCGCAGTTTCGTCGCTCGGCGGAGCGAGCGACAGCGCGCGCCGGGCCAAGAGCGCGTTTCATCGCGCGAAGGCGGGGAAGGGCAGGCCTGCTGTAGCGGTTTCCTTGGCGGACTGAAAGGGCGAGACCGGTGGCGGGCGCTGCGCGGGCCCTATTCGAGCGGAGCGAGAATATCCCGCACAGCGCCCGCGAGCGGTCGAGGGCTTTCGAGATCACGGTAGTCTGCGTAGACACTGCTAGCGAGCGGTCGAGGGCTTTCGAGGGTACGTCCCTCCGTCGAAGTACAGCAGTCTCGACAGAATCGAAACCACACAAAAAAGAAAGCTAGAAGCGACACGTTGATGGGTCGGAGACGCGCACTGAGGGGTATGGACCTGCGCGTCATCGACAAATCTGATACGGAGCTTTCTCTCGAGATCGCGGGCGAAGACCACACGTTCATGAACGTCATCAAAGGTGCGTTGCTGGAGACCGAGGGCGTCACGGCGGCGACCTACGACGTGAACCCCGAGCAGTCCGGCGGCCAGACCGACCCGGTCCTGACGATCAAGACCGAGGAGTCGGTCGACGCGCTCGACGCCTTGGAGGACGGCACCGACCGCGTCATCGAGAAGGCCGACGACTTCACCGCGGCGTTCGAGTCGGCGGCGTAAGTCTCGGCGGACCGCGCGGACGTCTTTTCAGCAGACGACGTAGGTGACGAAGACGGTGCCGCCCGGCGCGACGTGGACGTCGACGCCGACGGTGCCCGCCTCCGCGGTGCGGAACGGCGTCCCGCGCTCGACGTAGCTATCGACCAGCGAGGCCGCCAGCGCGCTCTCGTTCTCGAAGTCGCTCACCGAGCGGCCGGTCCGCTCGTAGGCGACCTGATAGGCGACGACGGACGGTCGTTCGCAGGCGAGTCCGAACCTCTCTACGGCCTCGCGGTCGGGGCCGGAGCCGTCGCCGACGCGGGCGTCGACGAGGGCCTTGTTGTAGTAGGCCGCCGCGGCGTCGGCCGTCCCGTTGCGGGTCAGCGCGCTCGCGCCCTCGTTCGCCCGGCGGTCGTTCAGCGCGTCGACGTAGGCGTCCTCGACGGCGGAAAGCGAGAGACCGTCGGCGGTGTCGGCGCTGCCGGGTGCGCTCGGGATCTCGGGCGGTCCCGAGGGGCCGCCGAGAGTGGGCAGGGAGACGACGCCGAGGAGGCCGAGGAGGACGACCCCGAGCACGACGGCGACGGCGGCGTAGCCGAGGACGTACTTCGCTTCGAGGACGTCCAGCCAGCCGGTGCCGATCTCGTCCAGCGGGTCGGTCTCGGGCGGGCCGATGCGGCGCTCGAAGTCGGAGCCGCCGCAGCGACTGCAGGGCGGCGAGTGCTTCTGATGCTCGCGGCCGCAGTCCTGACACACCCACACCGGCCCGCCCTCGACCACTTCGTGGCTGACCTGTTCGACCGCCCGCTCGAAGGTGCCGTGGCCGCAGTTGTCGCAGGGAGGGTCGTTCTCCTCGTGTGGCTTCCCGCACCACTTACACCGCCATTCCATTGGGTTACCGTAGGTGACCGAGCTACAAAGAGTGCGCGGACGCGGTTCTCTGGGCGCTCTCGGCGCTATCGGTCTCTAGCTGTCGAGGGTCCCGCTCGGCTTCACAGCCGCACGGGGATGCCCTTGCTATCCAGATACTCCTTCGTCTCCTCAATGGAGTACTCGCCGAAGTGGAAGATCGAAGCCGCCAGCCCGGCGTCGGCACCGGCCTCGACGAACACCTCTTCCATGTCGGCGGGGCTACCACACCCCGAGGAGGCGATGACGGGCGTCGAGACGGCGTCGCAGACGGCTTTCATCAGCGGGATGTCGTAGCCGTCCTTGGTGCCGTCGGCGTCGATCGAGTTGACGAAGATCTCGCCCGCGCCGCGCTCCTCGGCCTCCATCGCCCACTCGACGGCGTCGAGCCCGGTGCCCTCGCGGCCGCCCTTGACCGTGCACTCGAACCAGCAGGACTCCCCGTCGACCTCGGCGTAGTGTTCGCCCTCCTCGTCGAAGCGTCGGCGGGCGTCGAGTGAGATGACGATGCACTGGCTGCCGAAGGCGGCCGCGCCCTCGCCGATGAGGTCCGGTTCGGCGATCGCGCCGGAGTTGATCGAGACCTTGTCCGCGCCCGCCCGCAGCGTCTCCTTGATGTCCTCGCGGGTGCGGATGCCGCCGCCGACGGTCAGCGGGATGAACACCTCGTCGGCCACCGACGAGACGGTTTCGAGCATCGTTTCGCGGCCGTCGGCGGAGGCGGTGATGTCGAGGAAGACGAACTCGTCGGCCCCCGACTCGTTGTAGGCCTTCGCCATCTCCACCGGGTCGCCGGTGTACTCTAAGTCCTCGAAGTTGACGCCGGTGTAGACGGCGGCGTCCCCGTTCTCGTCGACGTCCACGTCGATACAGGGGATGATGCGTTTCGTGAGCGTCATTCAGTACCCGGGAGTTCGCTACAGGGCCGTTTGACGGTTTCGGCTGGTGCAATTGCGCGCGCCGGGATTCCGACAGCTACACGTGCCCGCTCCCGGTAGACGCGAACATGGCAGACGAACACGCCGAGGAAAACCGTCCGAACTACGACCCCGAACACGTCGAGCTACCGGACAAACAGGCCCCGCTGCGCTCCACGTCGCCACAGAGCCCGTTTACGATGGGACAGGTCGGACAGGGATTCGCCGTCATGCTCGTCGGCCTGGTTCTCACGTTCGGCATCGCGCTGGTGCTCGTGTAGAAACGACTGTCTCTGTTGCACCCCTCAGCACCGGATAAAATCCGCGTGCGAGATATAGAGGGCTGTATTTAACCCGACTATTGACCTTTGTCACCGATTGAGGGAGATTTCAATGCCTATTGAAGGTATTGTCGTAGTGATATCCAACTACTAAATGCCGATCAACAGAAATTCTGCGTAGCGTATATTCGAGTTGCTCCGTCGACCTCCGCAACGGAGATTCCAATACCCTCTGACTGAAATCGCTCTCTGAGGATGTTCTCTCGATGACCGGTCGAATTCATCCACTGATTAACGAGTCCAATCGCCACATCCTGTTCTGAGTCATAGTATAGCAGCCTACCTTCCGATTGAATATTCTCTTCCCAATAGGTGTAGGCGATGTTTTCGCCACCAGCACAGTTGATACCGAATCGTTGATAGCGGTCTCCGAGGGATTCACCATTCGGTGAGTCGTGTGAGAAGTATCCCTTACTGGCCATATCCTTCGAATGATAGCGAGCGACCTCTACAAGGTCAGAGCGATACTCTAATTGACCAAGCCCGTTTGCGGTCCGTCGCTGGTTGACTTCCTCATGAATCGCCATCTCAACGGCCGAAATGTCAATTTCATTGGAACCACTATTCGTCGTCTGGTCTTCGGGATCGGCTGTAGTGTACGTGGCTTTAGTGGAGCTACTAGATGCCGTCGATACATTCGCTGATTCATTCGTAGACAGGTTAGCAACAAATGCCGAGAGAGGCTGGTAGACACCAGCCTGTTTAGCGATCTCCGTCGACACCCTATCTACTGGTTCAATACCTGTCCCAACAGTTGACCCCACGAGACCAGCGACAAGTGCGAGGATCAGTGAGGCGATTAACAGCCGCTTCGTCCACCGAATTCCGCGTCGTCTCCACAGCAGCCAGTTGGGCCAATGGGTGGCGATACGGAGTAGTGGTAGCCCTGACTTCCAGCCACAGCGGTGGCAGGTTGTGAATCGATCTGTTCGCCGTCGTGAGACCCACTTCCCACAGTATGGACAATCGCCGCTGTATCGTGGACCTGCGGTAGCACCAGCAAAGAGTATCTGAATTGGCGTAGCAAGATTGTTTACTGTTTGGGATGTAGATTCCGCTGCTTCTCTCCCTACAATACTCCCGTCGGTAGCTACATCAGGACTGCTCTCGTATTCTGCTTCTCTCGAAGGGGAGTTTGGAGCGGTCTTTGGTTGCGTTGGTTCTCGAACTTCACTCTCCTCATCTTTGATTCCAAAATCGTCGGTATCTGGTTTCTTCGGTTGTTCAGATGAATTCCTTAATTGGCTATCATCGTCTTCCCCAAGAACAACATCCCGCTTTGCTTGGCGAAATTCAGGGCCCAAGGTCTCTGCTGAACGAAGAGCAGGACAATCGTGCCTTTCAGGAAGAACGTGCTCAGAACAGAATGTTCCTTCACAGTACGTGCAATTATTGGAGAGTCCGCTATCTTCCCCACAGATATTACATTTAGACATCCATTATTCCGAATATGTACGCCGAATTGATATCAATATTATGACTGACTCGAAGGAACGTGTAGTGTCAGTAGAGAACGATATATGACGACCGTTCGTTGAAGAGATTGTACTAGTGGGAGGAATAATCGCACATAGTAACGAACCTATCCCTTCCTGCCGAAACACGTCGTTTCCATGAAAGCTAGAGCAGGTAAAGAATGAGTGCGACGAAAATCACGAGCAGTAGGACTCCAGCATAGAGGCCGAGATTGCTATCATCGGACCCCGGCTGGACTGGAGAACTCGTGGCCTCACGGACATTTGAGATCGTCTCGACATCATCGTCAGGGCGTGTGTATTGGTGGTTTTCATCGGGTTCAACGTATTTCCCGCCAACCTTTTTGAACTCCTCTGTACCACAGACTTTGCATTGTTTTGGATCGTCTATGTGTTTCTGCTTGCACTTATCACAGTACCAGACAACCTTCTGTGATTCTTGGTCCGATACAGGTTTCGTTTTCCAACTCTTCGACGGCTTCCCCTCGCCTTCGTGATATTGGGTGAGGACAGTATAACCACACTCAGAACATTCGGATGGATTTGACCGATAAGTCTCCCCGCAACGATAACATTCCCACTTGTCACTTCGAAATATTCCCATTCGTGCCCTCTGTGTTTGTGAGATGAGGTAACTATATCGGCTATTTCAGCCGACCGGTCTTCAATACAAAATACTAACCGTTCTGGGTATTTCCGATAGATCCGCGCCTTGTATGCAGTACTGCTGAAACCTATCGAATTGAAAGGGGCCTAATAAGGCCAAACGACGCTGCTTTCCGCGTTATCAGGCCAGTTCGTCGGTGATCGTCGAGCGCAGCGCGGCGATCTCCTCGGCGTCGTACCGCAGCGTGTCGTCGTTGACCGTGATATCGAGGTGGTTCGACCCGTTCGCCTCGCCCAGTTCCGTCACCGGCGCGACGCCGTCGAACGTCTCGTAGAGGGCGTCGGGGTCGGTCGTCTCGAAGACGACGCGGCCGGGCTGTTCGTTGAAGAAGAGGCGCTTTCGCGTGCCGCGGTCGACGGTCTCTATCTCGACGTCGGCACCGGCGTCCTCGTGGACCATCTCCGCGAGCGCCACCGCGAGGCCGCCGTGGCTCACGTCGTGGCTCGCCAGCACGTGGTCGGCGTCGGCCACGTCGGCGATCGTCTCGATCAGGCTCGCGGGGTCCGCGGGCAGTTTCGGGAAGGCGTCGGTGCCGCCGAACTGCGCGGTGTACTCCGAACCGCCGAGACACGGGTCGGCCTCGCCTTCCAGCGCCCGGTCGCCGACGACGACGAGCGTCCCTTCGCCGGAGAGCTTCGCCGGCGGCGCGTCGTAGCCCTCCTTGACGCCGACCAGCGCGAGCGTCGGCGTCGGCGGGATGGGACCCGCGTTCGAGTCGTTGTACAGCGAGACGTTGCCGCCGACGACGGGCACGTCGAGTTCGGTGCACATGTCGGCCAGCCCGTCCACGATCCCCTTGAAGCCGCCGTAGACGTCGGGCTTCTCGGGGTTGCCGCCGTTCAGGCAGTCGACGGCGGCGTGGGGGAGCGCCCCCTTCGCCGCGACGTTGGTGGCGTTCTCAAGGGCGACGGCCCGCGCGCCCTCGTAGGGCGCGGCGTCGGTCCAGTTGGGGTCCGCGCCCGCGGAGAAGGCCAGTCCCGTGCCCGCCTCCCGTATCGCGAGCAGGGAGGCGTCGTCGCCGGGCAGGACGCTCGTCCGGACCTGCACCTCGTGGTCGTACTGGCGGTAGACCCACCGCTTCGAGGCGGTGTTGGGGCTGGCGACGATGCGCTCGAAGGCCTCTTCGAGATCGACCGTCGGCAGGTCCCGCTCCCGTTCGGGCGGGTCCTCGGCGGGCAGGTCGTTCATCGGCGCGCCGTCGCCGAGGAACTCGGCGTCCACGTCGACGACGATCTCGCCGTCGAACGTGCAGATGTAGTTGGTCCCCGCCTCGGTGAGTTCGCCGATGACGGAGCAGCCGAGGTCGTAGCGCTCGGCGAGTTCGGCGACGCGGTCGACGTTCTCGGGTGCGACCTCGTAGACCATCCGCTCCTGGCTCTCGGCCAGCAGGTACTCCATCGCGTTCATGTTCGGTTCGCGCTCGTGGACGCGATCGAGTTCGATGCGCGCGCCGAGCCCGCCTTTGGCGACGAGTTCGGAGGAGGCACCGCCCAGCCCCGCCGCGCCGAGGTCGCGGGCCGACTCGACGAGTTCCTCGTCCAGCAGGGCCTCGTTGCACTCGATGAGGAGTTTCTCCGTGTAGGGGTCGCCGACCTGCACCGCGGGGCGGTCCTCGGTCTCCGCGTCTTCGGCGAGGTCCTCGCTGGCGAAGGAGGCTCCGCCGAGGCCGTCGCGCCCGGTCGAGTTGCCGACGAGGACGAGCTTGTTGCCCGGCTCCTGTGCCTCGGCGGTGATGGTCCGATCGGGTTCCAGCAGGCCGATACAGGAGACGTTGACGAGCGGGTTCCCCTCGTAGCGGTCGTGGAACGCGACCGACCCCGTGACCGTCGGGACGCCGATGCAGTTGCCGTAGTGCGAGATGCCCTCGACGACGCCCTCGAAGAGATAGCGGGAGTGCTCGCGCTCGAAGTCGCCGAAGTACAGCGAGTCCGCGAGCGCGATGGGGTAGGCTCCCATCGAGAGGGTGTCGCGGACGATGCCGCCGACGCCGGTGGCTGCCCCGTCGAAGGGGTCGACGTAAGAGGGGTGGTTGTGGGACTCGACGCCCATCGTGATGTACATCTCCTCGCCGTCGTGGCTCGGGAGCGAGACGACGGCGGCGTCGTCGCCGGGGCCGATGACGACCTGGTCTCCGTCGGAGTCGAACGCCGAGAGCAGCGGCCGCGAGGAGCGATAGGCGCAGTGCTCGCTCCAGAGGTTCTCGAAGAGAGCGGCCTCCGCTCGCGTCGGCTCCCGACCGATCTCCTCGACCACGATATCGCGGTCAGCGTCGGACAGGCTCATTAGGTGGTGGTGGCCCCCGGCCGGCTAAATCGCTTTCCATGCGCCCGCGTCGCGGCTCGCCGCGCGGAGACGGCCCTCTCCGCCTCGCCGGCGCTGTCGCCGCCGAGCAACGGGGACGACAGCGGCGCGTCGATAAACGTCATACCGAGATACCGAACCGTGATCGACCCGACGTGGACCGGCGGCTCGAAACCGATTCGGAACCGACAAAACGGGAGATCGAGACGGGAAGACGGTCCGCGTTCAGCGGACGTACAGCGAGTAGAGGATGATGCCGAGACCGATGGCGGTCAGGGAACTGGAGACGAAGACGCTCGTGTAGATGAGGTCGCCGGCCGTGTATCGCTCGACGCCGAGGTCGAGGACGCCGCCGAGCACCGCGCCGAGCGTGACGATGCCGAACCCGGCGGTGAGCCACTTGTGTTCCGGCGAGCCGGTCCTGCTGTAGGCCTTGTACGAGTAGTACGTGATGAGACCGCCGATGACGAGGATGAGGGTCTGTGCGACGACGACGCCGATTTGCGAGCTTGGGATGTGTGGCATGGTTACGTCTCCTTTCGGACCTCCGACCAGATGTTCTCGAGGCGCTGGTCCGGGGTCCGCGCCCGGTGGGCGATCTCGACGTCGAAGGCGTTGTTCTCGTCGAGGAGGATGACGACTTCCTCGAAGTCGATGTCGTAGCGACTGGCGTGTTGGCCGTCCGGGCGGACCTCCACGCCCTCGTAGAGCAGCGAGGACTCGGTGAGCAGTTCTAGCTTCCGATAGGTCGTCGAGAGGGGGACGCCGCTCTCGTCGGATATCTCGCTCGCCGTCATCGGTTCGTCGAGGACGCTGACGATGTCGCGACAGTCCTCGTCGTCCAAGGCGTCGAGAACTGTCGTTAACTCGGGTGAGTCGTCGTCACCGAACGGGTTCCGGACCATCCTTGTCTGAAAGTCGACAGTCCCCGCTTTTAATGTCACCGACTCGTGGCATACGAGTCCGTCGGGGATATCGACCGGTTAGTGCCGAAGCGTTCGAGAGAGCGGATTACTAAACGGCCGGGCCATTCTCAGTTTCTGGGAACGGTTCTACCGGCGCGAGAACGCCCCTCTGGGGGTTTATGGGTGGCTCGTCTACGTCCACCTGTAATGAGTGAACGCATCGGTGCACCCGGTTCAGGTATCTCGCGTCGCGACTTCGTGAAGGCGTCCGGTCTCGGCGGCACGCTCGCGCTCGCGGGCTGTACGGCCCCCGGCTCGCCGAAGGAATCGGTCGGCACGGCGACGAACGCCAACGCCGCCAGCAGCGACCTGCCGACCACGTCGCCGCCGGAGGTCGTCGACGTCGACGAGCGGGGCGGCGAGGTGACGCTCTCGTCGGTCCCCGCCCGTCACGACGCCCATCCCGGCGACTCGATGGGCGGCCCCGTCGAACTCCCGCAGGTGTGGGCGTTCAAGGCCGACGACGGGAACCCGAGCGTTCCCGGTCCCATCCTCCGGACGACGGAGGGCGAGGACATGGAAGTGACCCTCGACAACACGGACGGGATGCGCCCGCACACGATCCACTTCCACGCCGTCTCGAAGAAGTGGGAGGACGACGGCGTCCCGACGACGACGGGCGTCCGCGTCGACCCCGGCGACAGCCACACCTACACCATCCCCGCGGACGTGCCCGGGACGCACCTCTATCACTGCCACTACCAGACTCACCGACACATCGACATGGGGATGTACGGCATCTTCCGAGTCGACCCGAAGGGGTACGAACCCGCCGACAAGGAGTACTTCATGACGCTGAAGGAGTGGGACTCCCGGCTCAACCGCCAGATGGCGGGGATGGACGCCACCTACAACCCGCGTAACCGCAACCCGGACACCTTCACCATCAACGGGAAGTCCGCTCCCCATACCCTCCACCCCGAACAGGGGTCGCCCGTCATCGTCGAACAGGGCGATACGGTCCGCATCCACATGGTCAACGCGGGCTACATGGACCACCCGATGCACATCCACAACCACCGCTATCAGGTGACCCACAAGGACGGCGGCGAGATCCCCGACGTCGCCCGCCACGAGCAGGACGTCTGTTCGGTCCCGCCCGCGGGCCGCCGGACCATCGAGTTCACGGCCGACGCCGACCCCGGCATCTACCTCATGCACTGCCACAAGGTCAACCACGCCATGAACGGAACGGCGTACCCCGGCGGGATGGTGACCGGCCTCGTCTACAAGGAAGCGATGGGCACGGACATCTTCAAGCAGTTGATGGAGTACGCGGGGTACGAAGGCTGAGTGAAACGAAGCCTTCGGAACGAGCGAGCGGGGAGAGCGAGGCGCTTCGCGCCTCGACGACGAGCGGTGGAACCGCGAGTCCGACCCGCGAGCAGCGAGGGTTGATCGAAGCGAAACCCTCGTTACAGACGAACGGGGAGCGAAGCGACCCGTGAGTCACGAAGGATGACCGTAGGGAAGCCCTCAGACCAAACGAGCGGCCCAGCCGCGAGCAGCGACGGCGGTGCGGAGAGACGGACCCGTGGTAAACGGGGACCGAGTTGCTTTTGGCCCGTCCCCCAGTAGAGAGGAGCGTGCTGTCGGTCGAGCTACACACGCATTCCGCGCTCTCTCACGACGGCCGGGACTCCGTCGAGCTGCTGTTAGAGCAAGCGAGCGGTATCGGCTTGGACGCGCTCGCCATCACCGACCACGACGAGATCGGGGCGAGTCAGCGGGCGGCCGAACTCGCGCCGGAGTACGGCATCGTCGGGATCACCGGGATGGAGGTCACGTCCACCGCGGGCCACGTCCTCGCGCTGGGGATCGACGAGGCGGTTCCGGCCGGGCTCTCCTTCGCCGAGACGCTCGACCACATCCGCGAACAGGGCGGCCTCGCCGTCGTCCCTCATCCCTTTCAGGAGTCCCGCCACGGCGTCCTCGAACACATCTCGAAGGACGAACTCGCCGAGGCTGACGCCATCGAGGTGTACAACTCCCGGCTGCTGACCGGCCGATCGAACCGACAGGCAGAGCGGTTCGCGCGCCGCCGGGGGCTGCCGATGACCGCCGGGAGCGACGCCCACATCGCCGAGATGGTCGGTCAGGCGGTGACGAAAGTCGACGCCGACGAGCAGTCCGTCGGCGCGATCCTCGACGCCATCCGCGAGGGGCAGACGACCGTCGAGGGCGAGCGAACGCCGTGGCGCATCAGCTTCCGGCAGGCCGCCGGCGGGGCCAAGCGCCGCGTCCAGAGCCGCATCGGGAGTTTTCTGGGCTGAGCGATGCGGGGAGCCGACGAGCGCGTCGTCCGGGAAGCCGTCGAGAGCGGCGACGCGCTTCCGGGCACGGGCGGTTTCGCCGGAGAACTGGACGGGGCGCTCGTCCGTGACGTGCTGGGACGGTATCCGCTGTACGCCGAGCGAGGGGTTTCGGACCCGGCCGACGCGTGGACCCACGACCCGGCGGCGCTCGACGACCCGGTACCGGTTCCGGCGGGCCACGCGTGGGACGCCGACGGTCGACGCAGACTCTGGACGCTTCCCGACCCCGATCCCTTCGCCGACCGCGAGCGCGCGGTCGACGCGGTCCGAGAAGCCGTCGAGACGAGTATCGACGCCGTGGACGCCGACGGTCTCGCTATCGCCTTCTCCGGGGGGCTCGACTCGGCGCTGTTGGCCGCTCGACTCGACACCCCGCTGTACGTCGCCGGCTTCCCGGAGAGCCACGACGTCGAGGCCGCTCGGTCGGCCGCCGACCTGCTGGACCGAGAGCTACGGGTCGTGGAGTTGACCCACGACGCCATCGAGCGAGCGGTCCCCGAGATCGCCGCCGCGACGGGGCGGACGAACGCGATGGCCGTCCAGATCGCCCTGCCGCTGTATTTGACCGCCGAGCGGGTCGCCGCGGACGGCTTCGACCGGCTCGCGCTCGGACAGGGCGCGGACGAGCTGTTCGGCGGGTACGCGAAGGTCGCGAAAGCGCCCGAAGACCCCCGGGTCGAGGCCGAGACGGTTCGGGGCGCACAGCGAGAGGTGCTCGAAACGCTCCCCGAGCAACTCCCACGGGACGTGTCGGCGTTGCGGGCCGCGGGCGTCGAACCAGTCACGCCGCTGCTCCGCGACCAGGTGGTGTCGGCGGCGCTCCGCCTCGATGACGACATGCTGGTCGACGGCGAGACGCGCAAGTGGACGCTCCGGCAGGCGGCGCGTCGCTCCCTGCCGGACGCGATCGCGACCCGGGAGAAGAAAGCCGCCCAGTACGGCTCGCTGGCCTCGCGGGAACTGGACCGACTGGCCCGACAGGCCGGCTACAAGCGGCGGATGGACGACCACGTCACGCAGTACGTCGAATCGCTGGTCGAGTGACTACTCCGCGGACGCGCCGCGGCCGGTCACGGCGACCGGCCGCTCGGAGTCGAGGATGACGGCCTGACTCACGCTCCCGAAGACGAGCGCGCCCAGCGGCGAGCGCTTGCGCCCGCCGAGGACGATCATGTCGACGTCGAGTTCCTCGGCGACGGCGATTATCTGTCTCTCCGGGTCGCCGTGGCCGGAGCGCGCGTTCGCGGTGACGCCGGCCTCCCGCAACTCCTTCATCGCTACCTTCCCGGCGCTCGTCTGCTCGACGGCGGTCTTCTCCGCGGTCTCCTCGTCCCGGAAGACGTGCAGGACCGTCGCCGTCACCGACTCCTCGGCGTGAGGGAGCGCGACCGTCGCAGCCACCTGGGCTCGCGTCCGTTCCTCGCTGTCGTCGAGAGGGAGCAAGACGTGGTACATAGCGTCGAAGAGACGGCCGGTGTGCGATTAGTTACCACCACCTTACCCGCGCGTCGATGGCGCTCGCCGAGAGCGACCGCCGAGGTGAACGCGACACACCGCTCGGTCGCCGCCGGCAGCGGCGGGCCAGACCCCTAAGCATAATTACTACTTACTTCGATTGGACGTGGTATGGGGTACGCTTCGCGGGTCATCGACGGCGTCGGTGGGCGGCGATTGCTCTTGGGTCTGGGCGGGCTCTACGTCCTCGTCGCCGCGGTTTTCCCCGCCGCGCTCCTCCTCGGTGACAGAACCGCGAACTCGGTCGGTATCATCTCCGTTCTCACGGGCGCGGCCGGTCTGGCGCTTCTCTATGGCGGCTACCGGCTCCCGCGAACCGACATCCGAGCCGACCTCTACGGCGACATCGCGGAGTGGTGTGTTCGGGGTATCGGGGTCATGCTCGCCATCCTGGGGTTCATACAGTTAGTGGCCGGCCTCAACGACGTCGCCGCGAACGTGTTCGTCCTCACGTCGCTCGCCGGCCTCGCCGGGTTCGGGATGGGAAACCACGACGCGCGAGCGAAGACCCGGGCGTTAGACGCCGAGGAACGACAGCGCGAGGCCGAGCGCTACAGCCGGGAACTCGAACGCTATCACACCATCGTCGAGACGGTCAACGACGGCATCTACGTCGCCGACTGCGACGACCGGTTCACGCTCGTCAACGGGGCGTACGCCAACATGACAGGCTACGACCGCGAGGAACTCGTCGGCTCACACGTCTCGCTCGTCTTGGACGAGACGTCGGTGACAGCGGAGATCCGAAGCGATCTGGACGCCGACATCGCCGGACGGCAGACCTATTCCGCGACGATGCAGACGGCGGGCGGCGAGCGGAGAGACATCGAGGCGAACGTCGCGCGGCTGCCGGGGACGGACGGCGGCCCGTACGACAGAGTCGGCGTGGTCCGAGACGTGACCGAACGCAACGAGCGCGAGCGGCGGCTCGAAGAACAGAACGAGCGACTGGACAGCTTCGCCGGGATGCTCGCACACGAGTTGCGAAACCCGGTCAACATCGGACAGATATACTCGAACCGACTCCCGCGGGAGACGAACCCCGAAGCCGTCGAGTACGTCACAGAGGCGTTCGACCGCATCGACAACATGATCGACGTCATGCTGGTCGTGACGCGGGGGCGAGAGGCGGTTTCGTCTCCCTCGTCGGTCTCGCTCGCCGACGTCGCCGAGGCCGCGTGGGACGAGGTGACGGCTCCCGACGCGACGCTCGCGGTGGCGGTCGAGGCGACGATACGGGCCGACGAGACGTACGTCCGACACCTGTTTCGGAACCTGTTCGAGAACAGCGTGGAGCACGGGGGGAGCGGCGTCGCTATCACCGTGGGCGGCTTACCAACCGGTTTCTACGTCGAGGACGACGGGTCCGGCATCCCCGCCGATTTCCGGGAGCGAGTGTTCGAGACGGGGTACACGACGGCGAGCGAGCGCGGCGGGATGGGGTTGGGGCTGACGTTCGTCCGCGAGATGGCCGACGTCTACGACTGGACGTGTACGGTGATCGAGAGCGAGAGCGGCGGCGCGCGCTTCGAGTTCGAGAACGTGGCCGTCGTCGAGAGCGTCGCCGAGTAGCGTCGCTGTCTCGGGGGACAGCGTCTGAAGGGCGGGATCGCCTCGATATTCGCGACGGCGGAACGGAGAAGAGACCGCGTTCGACCGCGTTTAGGGGTGGACGCTGTCCTCGGCTTCGAGCAGTTCGTGGTAGCGGTTGCGGATGGTGACCTCGGAGATGTTGGCAACTTCGCTCACCTCGTTCTGCGTGACCTTCTCGTTGGTCAACAGCGAGGCGGCGTACACCGCGGCGGCGGCGAGGCCGACCGGCGACTTCCCGGAGTGGACGCCCTCCTCCTTGGCGTTCTTCAGGAGCTGGCGGGCCCGGCGCTCGACTTCCTCGGAGAGCTCGAGGTCCGAGGAGAACCGGGGGACGTAGCTCTCGGGGTCCGCGGGCTGGATCTCGAGGCTCAGTTCCCGGACGACGTAGCGGTAGGTCCGGGCGATCTCGTCTTTCCCGACCCGGGAGACGTTCGCGATCTCGTCGAGCGACCGGGGCGTCCCGGCCTGCCGAGCGGCGGCGTACAGCGACGCCGTCGAGACGCCCTCGATGGAGCGGCCGGGCAGGAGGTCCTCGTCCAGCGCTCGGCGGTAGATGACCGAGGCGGTCTCGCGGACGTTCTCGGGGAGGCCGAGCGCGCTCGCCATGCGGTCGATCTCGCCCAGCGCCTGCTTGAGGTTGCGCTCCTTGGAGTCGCGGGTGCGGAAGCGCTCGTTCCAAGTGCGTAGCCGCTGCATCTTCTCGCGCTGGCGCGAGGACAGGGAGTTGCCGTAGGCGTCCTTGTCCTGCCAGCCGATGTTGGTCGAGAGCCCCTTGTCGTGCATCATGTTCGTCGTCGGCGCGCCCACGCGGGACTTCTCGTCTTTCTCCTTGGAGTCGAACGCGCGCCACTCGGGACCGGGGTCGATCTCGTCCTCTTCGACGACCAGACCGCAGTCCTCACAGACCGTCTCGCCGCGCTCGCTGTCGGAGACCAGAGAACCGCCACACTCGGGACAGACGGCGGTCTCCTCGTCCGCTGTCTGCTCGTCTTCGGTTTCGCGCTCGCTCGTGTATCGGCGGATGGTGGTGTCAGTCATTGGTGGGGACAGCCGGGTCTGGGAACCCGAAAAAGCTCTTTGTGCTCTTTTGTTGTAGGGTGAGCGACTTAAATCCTTTGCTTGCATTGCAAGCTAATCTTGGCGTTTCGGAAAAGTCTCTTCACCATTCTATATGGAATACTGCGAATGAATGAACCGGCCCAAACAGTTTGGCCGCAAGTTTCGAAACGCTTACCGCTGGGCCGCTACTCCGGCCGGACATGAGCGACAACGCCGTCGAACCCGGCGAGGTCCGACACGTCGCCGATCTCGCCCGCGTCGACCTCGACGACGCGGAGGTCGAGCGGTTCACCGAGCAGTTCGGCGAGATCCTGGCCGCCTTCGAGGCCCTGGACGAGGTGCCCGAGACCGACCGCGAGACCGAGCTGACGAACGTGATGCGCCCCGACGAGATTCGGGAGGGGCTGACACAGGAAGAGGCGCTCCGGAACGCGCCGGAATCGGAGGCGGGGCAGTTCAAGGGGCCGAAGGTGTCGTGAGATGACCGACTACAACGGCTACATCGCCACCGAGACCATCGAGGGCGACGACGACGGCCCGCTCGCCGGCCGGACGGTCGCGGTCAAGGACAACATCTCGACGGAGGGGGTCCGCACGACCTGCGGGTCGGAGATGCTCGAAGACTACGTCCCGCCGTACGACGCGACGGTCGTCAGCCGGCTGAAGGCGGCCGGCGCGACCATCCCCGGGAAGACGAACATGGACGAGTTCGGCATGGGAACCACCACGGAGACCTCGGCGTTCGGGGCCGTCGAGAACCCGGTCGCGGAGGGGCGGGTCCCCGGCGGCTCCTCGGGCGGGTCGGCGGCCGTCGTCGCGGCCGGCGACGCCGACATGGCGCTGGGCAGCGACACCGGCGGGTCGATCCGCTGTCCCGCCGCCTTCTGCGGCGTCGTCGGCATCAAGCCCACGTACGGATTGGTCTCGCGCTACGGCCTCGTCGCCTACGCCAACAGCCTCGAACAGATCGGGCCGATCGCGCCGACCGTCGAGGAGGCCGCCGAACTGCTCGACGTCATCGCCGGCCCGGACGAGCGCGACGGCACCACGCGGGAAGCGCCCGCCGCCGGCGAGGAGTACGCCGAAGCGGCCGACGGCGACGTCGACGGCCTCTCTATCGGCGTCCCGACCGAGCTCGTCGAGGGGGCCGACGAGGCCGTCGTCGAGACGTTCTGGGACGCGATAGCCGACCTCGAATCGCGGGGCGCGACCTACCACGAGGTCGACCTCCCGAGCGTCGAACACGCCGTCGAAGCGTACTACGTCATCGCCATGTCCGAAGCCTCCTCGAACCTCGCGCGGTTCGACGGGGTCCGGTACGGCAAATCGGGTGGCTACGACGGCAACTGGAACGAGTCGTTCGCCAATGCCCGCGAGGAGGGCTTCGGCGAGGAGGTCAAGCGCCGAGTTCTGCTGGGGACGTACGCGCTCTCTGCGGGCTATCACGACAAATACTACAAGAAGGCTCAGGACGCCCGCGCGTGGGTGAAACGGGACTTCGACGAGGCGCTCTCCGACGCCGACGTGCTTGCTTCCCCGACGATGCCGGTCCCGCCGATGGAGCGCGGCGAGAGCCTGGACGACCCCCTGACGATGTACTTAGCCGACGCCAACACGACGCCGGTCAACCTCGCAAACCTCCCCGCGATCTCCGTGCCCGCGGGCGAGACGAGCGAGGGACTGCCGGTCGGCCTCCAACTGGTCGGGCCGGCCTTCGACGAGGAGACGATCATTCGGGCCGGAAGCGCGCTCGCGTAGGGGTCGCGCTCGTTCTGCGAGGGCGACACAGTTTACCTACTGGCGGTCGTCGAGTCACTATGGCAGACGACGGGCCGTTGGGATGGATTCACTGGCCGACGATGGCGAAAGCCGCCGTCGCCGGCGTCGGCATCGGGATGATTCTCGCGGTGATGTTACAGGACTTCGTCTTCGGCGTCCTGTTCGGGCTGGTCAACGGCGTCGCGTTCGGTATCGGTCACTCCTACACCCGGTCGTGACGACTCGACGGCGTTTCGCCGGAAGGTGCAACCTAGTCACCTAGGCTACACTCTTACCGGTATCGCTGACAATACATCGTACAGGTGCCGGTGAGCGCTGGCACACGTCCGGTCAATATCCATGTCGAACACAACAACAGTGCGGTCAGACGGGTGGGGTGAGCTAGCTCACCTCTCTGCGAACGAGCGGTATCGCCTGTTGGCGTCCGATCGGCGGCGCGTCCTCTTAGACGCTCTCAAAGAGACGACAGTACCGACCGCTCTTGCCTCGCTGGCGACGGAAGTCGCGGCCCGCGAGGAGGGGGTCGACGCGGGCGACGACGAGGCGGTGGAGCGAGTCGCCGTCACGCTGCACCACAACCACCTGCCGCGGATGGAAGACGCCGACCTCCTCCGTTACGACGCGACGACGAACTGCGTCGTCGCCGAGAGCGTCTCGATGGAGTGAGCCGGTAGAGCGCGTGCGATAGCGTGCGCTCGCTCGGTGGCGGCGTCCGCTACAGGACGCCTTCGTAGACGCTTCCCAGTCGGTCGACGGCGTGTTCGACGCTCACTGATTCGCGGCGAGCGAGGCAGTTCTCACGGAGCCGCTCGCGCTCGTCGAGCGTCCGCTCGATCGCTTCACGGAACCTGCTCATGTCTCCTTCGGGGTAGGTGTAGCCGGTCTCGCCCTCGTCGATGGTATCGCTGAGCGCACCGGCGTCGACGGCGGCGACCGGGGTGCCACAGCAGTTCGCTTCGAGCGCGACCAGCCCCTGCGTCTCGACGGGGCTCGGGAAGGCGAACACGTCGAGGGCCGCGTACAGTTCGGGCAGTTCCTCGCGGTCGAGGAAACCCAGAAAGCGGACGTCGAGGTCCATCTCGGCGGCTTTCGCCTCGAGCGAGTCCCTGGCCGGGCCGTCGCCACCGAAGACGACGGTCACGTCCAGTCCGTCACAGGCCGCGAGGATGTCGTCGAGACACTTCTCGTGCCCGTGGCGGCCGGTGTACCCCACCAGCGGCCCGTCCGGGAGGCCGTGGCGCTCTCTGAACGCCGCCGTCTCGACCGGCCCGAAGAAGTCGATGTCGACGCCGTTGGAGATGATCTCGACGGCGGCGTCGGTCCCGACCGTCTCACGGACGTGGGACGCGGCGCGGTCGCTGGGGGCGACGATGACGTCGGCGCGGTCGAGGAACCAGCGCTCGTAGTGTTCGGCGCTCGACTGGACCGCGGACTCGACGGCCCCGTTCGAGGAGAGGTACTCGGCGTACTCGCCCGTCGGCGTGTGATAAGACACCACGAGCGGCGCGTCGAGCCTGCGAGCGAGTCGTTGCCCCCCCATCCCGAGGCTGAAGGGCGTGTGTGCGTGGACGAGGTCGGCCCCCTCGACGGCGTCGGGGATCTGCGGCATTCCCAGTCGGAATCCCTCGTAGAACGGGAACGGGAGGCTCCGGACCGGGAACTCGCCCGGTTCGGGGTCGTGGTCGCTCCGGGGGTAGACCACGTCCATGCGGCCGCCGCGGGCGTTCCAGCGGTCCCGCCACGTCTTGACCGTGTAGGTCACGCCGTTGACGGTCGGCAGATACGTGTCGGTGAACGCGGCCACCTGCGGCAGTGCCATCGCCGCGGCGTAATCAGACCAGCGGGTAAACCCTTGCTATTGGCCGCCGTCGCCCGCCCGCGCGACGCTCCGTCGGAGCGCTTTTCAGCCCCCCGATTGAGCAACGTCTCATGACGTCGGATCGGTGGCTCTACGCGTGGGCGGTGGGATCTGTTGCGCTCGGAGCCGCGTCGTTGCTCGTACCGCTGTACTTCGTCACGATCGGCGGGAGTACGCTGTTGCTGGGTGTCCTCGCGGGCGTCGCCGCCGCGGCGGGCGCGCCCGGTGCCATCATCTTCGGCCGGATCGCCGACCGAACCGGCAAGCGGCGGTCGCTCGTCCTCCTCGCGCTGGCGCTGGCGGCGGGGGCGACGGCGCTCGTCTCGCTGTCCGAACGGCAGTGGCTGGTGATCGCCGGCAACGCTCTGCTGTGGTTCGCCGCGGGCGCGGTCGCGCCGGTGTTGACGCTCCTGGTCACCGTCGGCTCGCCGGAGCGCGACTGGCCGAAGCGGTTCGCCACGCTCAACCGGTATCAGGGATGGGGGTGGGCCGGCGGTCTCGTCCTCGGACTGGCGTGGACCGCGCTCCTCTCGGGGCCGCTCGGGACCGAGTTCGCCCAGCGGACGCTCCTGTGGGTCTGTGCGGGCGTCCTCGTCGCGGCGGCGCTGTCGGCGACGGCGTGGCTCCCCGTCGAGACGGCCGCCCTCGACCGACCGCGCAGGAACCGCCTCGCCGACGCGATCGCCCGCTCGCGTCGGCTTCCGGTCCGGAGCGCGACCTTCCCCGTCGGCCCGGGACGGGTCTACTGGCTCACTCGTTCGCTCCGTCCCCGCGCGTTCGCCGATAGGCTCACCCCGGCGCTGTCACTGTACTTCGGGGCCGTCGCCTGCTTCTTCGCCGGTTTCGGCGTGTTCTGGGGACCGCTGCCGTCGTACCTCTCGACGACGCTGGGCTACGACTCGGGCACCGTCTTCGCGCTGTATCTGGTCTCCAGCCTCGGGTCGGCCGTGTGTTACGGCGGAGCGGGGCGCCTCGCCGAGCAATACGACGTGACCGGCCTCCAGACGGGCGGCCTGCTGGCTCGCGCCGTCCTCCATCCGGCCGTCGCCGTCGTCGCCGCGCTCTTTCCCCTGACGGCGCTCGGACTCGCGGTCAACGGCGTCGTCTTCGTCGGCATCGGCGTCGCGTGGGCCGTCATCGCCGTCACGGCCGCCAGCATCGTGACCCGACTGGCACCGCCGCCGATCCGCGGGCAGGCGCTGGGCCTCTACACCGCGCTGTCCGGGCTGGCGAGCGGCGTCGGCTCGGTGGCGGGCGGCTGGCTGGCCGGCTACGGGTTCGCGCTGACCTTCGGCGTCGCCGGCGGCTTCGTCCTCGTCGGTGCCGCGCTGGTCGCCGTCGTCTGGTGGCGATCCCCGCGAGCGACGGCGGAGGGCGTCGCCGCCGCCGATTGATCACTCGGCGGCCGTCGCCGTCGCCAGCCGCTCTTCCCGGACAGACAGCTGAGTCCAGTAGACCGTCCCGTCGTAGTCGACGAGATATCGCCCGTCGAGGTCGTCCTCACCGGTGCCGTCGAGCGCGTGGGCCTGCTTCCGGTCGCGGAACCGCTCGGCGAGCGAGCGAACGGCGTCGGGAACGGTCTCATCGGGTCCGACCGAATACCCGCTCTTGGTCGAGATCGCGGCCTCGACGACCTCCCGCTGTGCCGACGGCAGGTCGGTTAGTTCGAACGCGACCGCCTCACGCATCCGCCGACCGTACTCGGCGACCGTCGCCACCTCTTCGATCGCGTACTCGTAGGCGTACAGCGGCGCGTCGTAGCTGTCGTCTACGATCCACTCGGCCTCCGAACCGTTCTCCCAGACGATCGCCTCGTACTCCGATTCGGGAACCAGTACCGACGCTTCGGTCTCTGCGTCGGTGTAGTGAAACGCCGTCCCGACGCCGACGGGGTCGCCGTCGGCCAATCCCTTCGCGGCGAATCGCTCGCGGTCGACGGCCGGGAGGTCGGAAAACCCGATCGACCGCGAGTCGGTAACAGTCTCTTGGAGGATATCGACCCGCACGGAGTACGTCGTCCCCGGCGTCGTCTCGACGACTTCGTGGTCGAGGACGTACACCGCGTCCCGGTAGTTAATGTGACGGCCTTCCGGAAGCGGCGGCCGAGTCCGCTCGACGGTCGCTCCGCCGTCCAAGATGCGGTCGAGGAGTTCGGCGCGGTCCTCGCTCTCGTCCACCGAGTAGGTGACGCGCTCGGCGAGGGCGACGTCTTCGACCGGCGTCATCGCTATTCGAGCGGCGGGCAGTTCCGCGACGCCGTACGCGGCGTCGTTACCAGAGGGCGCGCCACCGGAGAGACAGCCGGCGGCGGCTGTCGGCAGGAGGGACCCGACGGTGGCTAAGAAACAGCGGCGGTCCATAGTCGCCCTGTGAGCGGCGACACAGTAATAGCGCTCGGACGCTCAAACCGGGCTTTGATCGACTCCGCACACGTCTTCGTAGGCCGCGACCAACTCCTCGCCGACGCGGTCGAGTCCGTGCTCGCGGGCCGTTCGCTGGGCGTTCTCACCCAGTCGCTCTCGGAGTTCGGGGTCCGCTTCGAGGCGTTCCAGCGCCGCCTCGAACTCGGCTTCGTCCTCGCAGATGAGGCAGTCGTGGCCGTTCTCGTAGTACTCGCGGAAGACCGGGATGTCCGAGAGGACGACGGCCTTTCCGCAGGCCATCGCCTCCAAGACGACGATGCCCTGATTCTCGACTTTCGAGGGGAACAGGAAGACGTCGCCGGCCCCGTAGGCTCCCCGGATGTCCTCGACCCAGCCGGTGAACGTCACGTTCTCGGGCGGGTCCGAGGTCCAGCGCTTGACCGTTTTCGACCCCTGTGGCCCGTCGTCGTAGGTCCCGAACCACGCGAAGTCGTAGTCGGTCCGCCGTGCGAGTTCACAGAACGTCGTCAGTCCCTTGCGCTCGAAGACGCTGCCGACGGCGAAGACGGTCATCCCCGAGAGGTCGTAGCGCTCGCGGTACTCCTCGCGGAACGACTCGAATCCGGTGAGGGGTTCCGTATCGACGCCGTTGGTGACCGAGCGAATCGGCGCGTCGACGGGATACGATTCGAGGACGCCCTTGGTGTACTCGGAGGGACAGAGCACGAGGTCGGCCCGTGAGTAGAACCACTCGAGGTACTCGCCGAGCGCCGGAGCGACGAGGTTCGACCCCCGGAAACTCCCGGCGAAGTCCTCGCGGGTGACGTGAGCGTGGAGGACGAGCGGGACGTCGTTCCGGTTCGCGTGGCGGGCGACGGCGACCGACCCCGGCCCGATCATGTTGCAGTGAGCGACGTCGTACTCTCGGAAGATCGGATCGTCGAAGGCGAGGTTGCCCCCCAGCGCCCACGCGGGGTGCCCGTCTGCCCACGGCGTCGTGAGCACGGAGACGTCGGTGTCGGCGAGCGCCCGTCGCTGGTGGTCGACAGACGTGGCGATACCCGACCGCTCTAACCGGTCGGCGAGTTCGAGGTAGTTCAGGACGCGCACGCCCGGCCCGACCGCCGCCGCGAGCAAAACTGTACCGACTCCGCCGCCGGGAATCTCGCGGTTCGGAAGGGGTTTCCGCGCTCGGGTCTCAGTACCGGCGATGCCCGACGAGACGACCATCGCCCGGGAGCGCATCGACCGCCTCCGCGCGATGGCCCGCGAAGCAGTGGGCGAGGGCCGCGAGGACCGCGCCCGCGAGTACGTCCATACGGCGCGGCGGATCGCCGAACGCCACCGACTCCGCCTCCCGCGGGAGTTCGAACGGTCTATCTGCCGCTCCTGTGATACCTTCCTCGTTCCGGGCCGGAACGCCCGCGTCCGGACCCAGTCCGGCCACGTCGTCGTCACCTGTTCCTGTGGCGAACACTCCCGGTACCCGTACCGCTGAGTGGTTTCCGTGACTGTTGGTTTTATGAGTCCCACGGACTTTACCTCGGCACATGACTGATACGTCGCGCAAACAGCGGATACACGACCTCGACGCGACGCTCCGCGTCGGGAAGAACGGCATCGAGTCCGTCGTCGACGAACTGGACTCCCAACTCGAGGAGAGCGAGTTCGTGAAAGTCCGGTTCCTCCGGTCGGCCCGCGGCGGCACGACCAGCGAGGAACTGGCCGAGGAACTCACCGAACACGTCAACGCCGAGGTCGTGCAGGTCCGCGGCCACACGGCGGTGTTCGAGAAATGATGCAGGTCGCGCCGGTCGCCAACCTCTTAGAGCAGTTCATGCCGGAGGGACTCGCGCTGACGTTGGCGCAGGCCATCGTCTTCGTCGCCGTCTTCCTCGCGGTCTATCTGCTCGGACGGGCTATCGTCGTCCCCATCGTCGACCGCTCGCTCCAGTCCCGAGACCTCGATAAACACGCGCGGAACCCGATAAAGAAACTCACCCTCATCGCCATCGTCTTCGTCGCCGTCGCGGTGGCGTTCGGCTTCGCGCAGTACGGCGACTTCCTGCAGTCGCTCGCGACCATCGCCGCCGCGGCGACGCTCGCGCTCGGCCTCGCCATGCAGGATACGATCTCGAACTTCGTCGCGGGCGTCTTCATCTTCACCGACAAGCCGTTCCGCATCGGCGACTGGATCGAGTGGGACGACCACGCCGGCGTCGTCGAGGACATCAGCCTGCGCGTGTCCCGCGTCCGGACCTTCGACAACGAACTCCTGACGGTCCCGAACTCACAGCTCACCGACGGCGTGATCAAGAACCCCGTCGCCAAGGACCAGCTCCGCCTGAAGTTCGTCTTCGGCATCGGCTACGACGACGACATCGACAAGGCGACCGACATCATCATCGAGGAGGCGCACAAACACGTCGGCATCTTGGACGACCCCGCGCCCTCGGTTCGGCTCATCGAACTCGGTGACTCCTCCGTCGGTCTCCAGTCGCGCATCTGGATCGACAACCCCAGCCGCGCCGACTTCATAAAGACCCGCGGCGAGTACGTCCAGTCCGTGAAGGAGCGGTTCGACGAGGAGGGCATCGACATCCCCTACCCGAACCGCACCGTCGGCGGTGGCCTCGAACTGGCCGGGCTGGACGGCGTCGTCGAACCCGCGGACGACTAGGCGATCGATTTTCTCACATTCGACGACGGTAGTTGCCGTACTCTCTGTCGGGTTTTCGGCTTCTCCGACCAGACACGACAGTCGCCCCACGTTCAGTACGAGTACGGTCGAAACCGCCCTCACACGATACCGTCGCTTCGGTGTTCGTGAAACGCGACGATACTGAACCCCAGAATCGCGAAGAACACTCCCGCGAGGACGATGGGTGCGAACTGCGTCGTCAGCGTGATTATCAGCGGAAGCGTTCCGACGGCGGACAGCGAGGTGAACACGGTCCAGTGGACTATCTCCATGACTGACTCGCCGAGTGTAAGTTAAAAGACACTAATGGCCAGTCTCTCCTGCTCGTAGCTCAGTTAGTTACGTGTTATTCTCGAAACCCGGTCTCGCTCGGTAGCGTCTTCGCCCGAGAAACGACAGTAAAGACCGTTATAATGCCGTGAGGCGGCCGGCTGGAATCACGGATGTCGACTGATTCCGTAATGCCCGGTCCGGTAGAACGACGGCATCCGTGGTCCGGAGACACTCTCGGTATTCCGACAAGACGGTGGTTGCTTCAGTGACACTTGCCGCGGTGACGGCGGCGTCGCTACCGGAGGGAATGTTGAATGAATGAGATGGACCCCGGGTTTGCCCGGCGTTCGGACGTGGGTAATCCCGTTTGCCTCCTCCACCCCGCGACCCCACGAGCGACGGGTGTTCGATGGTCCGCTGCTCACTTCCGTGCCTGGCGGGCTGCCATCGACTAACCGCGTGGGCGCATCCCTGCAGATGCGACCACGCGGACCGCCGTCCCCGTGGGACGAGGCTTCGACGTTGGCTCACGGGGTCCACGTCCGTCTGACCGGACGCCCCCGGGTTTCGGCCCCCGCTGATGACCATAGTGCGGGTGTCGAGGGGGGCCAAGCCCCTCGGCCTAGTCCACGCCGAAAATCCGCCGCCGCCACATAAGGGCCTTTCGGAACATCGGGGGACTGCGCCCGTATTGCCGACGATAGTCTCAGAAGAGCCGCAGTGCGCGGGCGAACCACGCCGCGCCGAGCGGAACAGAGAGGGCGACGACGACCACTGCCCAACGGTGGTGCTCGATGAGCGTCGATTCGGTCAGTCCGAGGACGAGACTCACGGGAACTGTCGTCGCCCACAAGAGGGTGAGACCGACGATGAACAGCCCGAGCACGATAGCGGCTCCGGCGGCGACGCTCGGATCCGTCCGCCCCTCGCGACCGGCGGCGAAGACGATGATCGCGACGAGCGCGAAGACGGCGGGGATCACCGGAGAGAGGGCACCGGAATCGTAGTACGCTCCGACGGCGCTCGTCGTCTCGACGAGGAGATACGGCACCGCGAGCGCGAGGAGATAGAGCACACAGCCGACGATGCCGACGGTCGGCGCGGTCCGCAAGTCGTCCATAGCCACAGTCCGGACGGCGGCGTCTTAACGGCGACGTTCGAGCGAAACGACGAAATGGCTACTGTTCGTACCCACGGCCATGGGATTAGGTTCGACGGCGAAGAAGCTACAGAAAGTCGCCGATATCGCCGACGACCTCTACACGAAGGTCAACGAACTCAAAGCACAGTTGCAGGACCTCCGCGGCACGGTCGAAGCGACCAACGCCCGAGTCGACGAGATCGACGGCCGATTGGACGAACAGCGAGCGCTGCTCGAAGCGATCGCGGACGAACAGGGCGTCGATACCGACGCCGTTCTCACCGACGCGCTCATCGAGGACGCCGAAGGCTCGACGGCCGAGTCGGACGCGGCCGCGGAGACGGGAGAGGCGGAGGCGGACGCGAACGCGAAGTCGAGCGACGACTGAGACGGATTCCCGTCGCCTATAGGTCGACCCTCCGGCAGCGAGAATCTCCACGGCTAACTGGCGTTTGCCCGTCAGCGGCGGGCCCCGGAGGAGGAGATTCGTCCCGGACTCGACCGACGTCTCCCTGAAGCGGGGTCCGAGGTCGTACATTATCGTGACCGACTCGGCTCTCCACCGGCGCGGCAGCGACGGTTGTCTCTCTCCGTATCGATATACGTTCTTTTCCGTCCGAAGAAATTAGACAGGGACAGCGAGACGGCGACCCGTTACCCGATGGCAGTCGGCGGAACCGAATCGGTTGGTTTAAACCGGACTGGTGGATTATGTCTGAACACAGGGCGCTTAGCTCAGCCTGGACAGAGTGCTTGGCTTCGGACCAAACCGTCGGGGGTTCAAATCCCTCAGCGCCCGTATCCTGTCGCTCACAACTCGTGAGCGACTGGTTCGGTAATCTGAGAATTTGAACCACGCGAGACGAGCGACAGCGAGTCTCGCAGTCGGGTGAAAATCCCTCAGCGCCCATGATTTCTGCGCGAACGACAGTGAGCGCTGCGAGCGAACGCGAGCGCGTCGGCGCTTCAGACGCCGTAGGGAGCGCCGGCAACGGCAGCGCCGACCATCCCGCCGAGACCGAAGACGACCAGGAGGGCCGTCCCCTGTCGGCCGCTCTCGACGGTCCAGCTCTCGCTGACGCCCAGTTCGGCGGAGAACGTCTCTATCGCCTCGCCGGATAGCAGCACGGCGGACCACCCCAACAGCCCGAGCGAGAACGGGAGCGCGGCCAGCGGGAACACGAGTTCGCTGGCGTCCCGCGGCGACGTTCCGAACGCGACCAGCGCGTAGAACAGCAGGACGGCACCGGCGAAGCCGACGCCGGCGGCGCGGGCGAGCAGTCGCCAGTCGCGCCCCTCGGTTTCGACGCCGGCCGACATCGTCAGTCGACGGCTTCCCGCATCCGGGGATCGAGCGCGTCGCGCATCCCGTCGCCGAGGAGGTTGAACCCGAGGACGGTGATGGCGAGGAACAGCCCGGGGAAGACGGACATCCACCACTTCCCGGTCAGCAGGCCGTTCTCGACGCCCTTGGCGAGCATCAGTCCCCAGGACGGCGTCCCGGCCTGCGCGCCGAACCCGAGGAAGGACAGGGCCGCGATGTCGATGATGGCGAGGCCGAAGTTCAGCGTCGACTGGACGGTGATGGGTGCCAGCGAGTTCGGGACGACGTGCCGGGCGAGCACGCGGGGATCCCTCGCGCCCAGCGCCTCGGTGGCCTCGATGTACTCGTCTTCGAGGACCTTCAGCGCCGCGCCCCTGACGACGCGGGCGAACCGCGGCGTGTACACGAGGATGAGCGCGGCCGTGGCCTTCCAGATGCCGGCCCCGAAGATGGAGACCAGCGCGAGCGCGAGCAACAGCGACGGGAACGCGAGCAGGACGTCCATCGCCCGCATGATGACGTTGTCCGTGACGTCGCTGTAGTAAGCGGCGATCGTCCCGAGCGCGATGCCGGCGACCGTCGAGGCGGCGACGGCGATCGTCCCGAACTTCAGCGCGATCCACGCCCCGTACAGCGTCCGCTTGAAGATGTCACGGGCGGCGGCGTCGGTCCCGAAGAGGAACTGGTCGGCCGCCGCCGGACCGATCCAGCCCGGGGGCGCGCGGTCCGGGATCCCCTGTCCGAGTCGGGAGTCGGCCAGCGGCGCGAGGTCCAAGAAGAGTCGGGCGTACAGCGCGACCGCGACCATCGCGGCGATGAGGACGATGCCGGTGAGCGCGATGCGGTTCGACAGCAGTTCCGAGAGGAACTGCGAGGACCGGAGTCTATCGAGGAAGCCGCGGTCGTCGGACGGCGTCTGAGTGGTGGTTTCGGTGCTCATGTCACTGTTGGATTCGGGGGTCGAGGTAGCTGTAGGTGATGTCGACGCCGAGGTTCACGAGCGTGAACAGCAGCGCGAACGTCAGGACCGTCCCCTGGACGAGCGGGTAATCCGTGGCGTTGATGGCGGCGACGATGGTGGTGCCGATGCCGTTGATGCCGAAGACGGTCTCGGTGAGGACGGCCCCGCCCAGTAACGTCCCGAACTGGATGCCGATGACGGTGACGACGGGGATGAGCGCGTTCCGGAACCCGTGTTTCATGATCGTTATCTTCTGGCCCTGGCCCTTCGCGCGGGCGGTCCGCATGTAGTCCTGGCGGACCACTTCGAGCATCGACGAGCGCATCATCCGCGAGATGAGCGCCAGCGAGTAGATGCCGATGGTGGCCGCGGGCAGGAACAGGTGCCGCACGGCGGAGAGCCACGCGCCGGGCTTGCCGAGCAGGAGCGTGTCGATGGTCACCATCCCGGTCAGCGGCAGTTCCACGCCCAGCAGCATCCAGTGATCGGGGAGGAACACCGTCGAACTGATCCGGCCGCTCGCCGGGAAGATGCCGAGGAACGTCGAGAACAGCAGGATGAGCATCGGTCCGGACCAGTAGATGGGAATGGAGATGCCGGAGAGCGCGCCGATGCGACCGAAGTGGTCGACAAGGGTGTCCTGTTTCACGGCGGAGATGACGCCGAGCGGTAACCCGAGCAGGAGTCCAATGGCCTGCCCGTACAGGGAGAGTTCGATCGTGACCGGAAGCCGGGACGCGAGTACGCTGCGAACGGGCTGGCCCTGTGCGACCTTGTAGGACTGGCCGAAGTCGAACGTCGCGGCCTCCAGCAGGAAGCGGCCGTACTGGACGTACAGCGGATCGTTCAGGCCCAGCTCGCGCTGGAGTTCCATCACGCGCGCCTGCGACGCGCGCTGTCCGAGTATCACTCGGGCCGGGTCCCCGGGCGAGAGGTGGAGGATGACGAAGACGAACGTCGCGACGCCGAGGAGCACCGGGACGAGCAACAGCAGTCGTTTGAGGATGAATCGTTTCGAGGTCATGGGTTAGATCGGAAGCACGTGGTCGGCTGTCGGAGCGGGTCTTCGGCCGGGTTCGAGCGACCGGCGCGCTGGCCGGTGCGCCCGCTCAGTTCATCTGGACGAGTTCCAGGTACGGACCGCCCACCGAGCTGACGGTGTAGCTGTCTGCCTGGACCGCCTGGTTGATACCTCTCGTGAGCTGTGCGTAGTCGAGGAACACCCACGGGGCCTGCTCGTGGGTCATCTTGGCGGCTTCGAGATAGATCTCCTCGCGCTTCTGCTCGTCGTAGGTCTTCTGTCCCTCGTTGACGAGTTTCATGTACTCCCTGTTGGCCCACGACGAGATGTTCGAGGCGTTCCCCTTCTTGTCCCAGCTCACGTAGCTCTGGCCGTCCGGGACTTCCTCGACGGGCACGCCGGGGTGGAGGAGGACGTAGAGGAAGTTGTCCGGGTCGGCGTTGTCGGTGTACCACCCGAGCAGCGCGGCGTCGTGCTTGCCGGCGTACGTGTAGTCGATGTAGGGGCCGAACGACGAGAACTGGTTGACCGAGACGGAGAGGCCGATGTCCTCGAGGTTCGAACGGATCTGGTTCGCGGTGGCGACCGGACTCGGGTTGTAGCCACGGGGGTTCGAGAAGGTCGCCAGTTCGAACTCGAGGTCGGTCTCGCCGGCCTCTTCGAGGAGCGTCTGGGCCTTCTCCGGGTCGTGGGGGTACGGGTCGAGGTCCTCGTTGTGGCCGAGGACGTCCGGCGGGAGCGCCTGGTCGGCCTGTTTCGCGAAGCCCTGATAGATCGAGTTGACGATGGCCTCGGTGTCGACGGCGTAACTGATGGCGCGCCGGACCTTCGGTTTTCGGAACGCGGCCTTCCGGGACTGGTTGAACGCCATGTACCCGACGTTGATGCCGTTCTTCTTCTTGACCGACGCCGCGTCCGAGTCCTTGATCTGCTTTATCGCCTGCGCGCCGAGGTTGTCCGTGATGTGGCTGTCGCCGTTGATGAGGTCCTGCGCCCGCGTCTGGTTGGACTTGATGGTCTTCATGATCAGCTGCGAGACGTGCGGTCCCTCGCCCCAGTAGTCGTCGTAAGCGCTGAACCTGATCTTCTCGTTGGAGTTGTCCAGTTCCTCGAACTGGAACGGGCCGGTCCCCCGCGGGTCGGTTCCCAGTTCCGCCTGCGCCTCGGCCCCCTGTCCCATCTCCTCGATCTGGCTCTTCGAGAGGATGGCGGCGGCGAACATCGCGAGGTTCCGGACGAACGGGGCGTAGCGCTGTTTGAGCGTGAACGTCACCTCGTACTTCGAGGTCGCCTCGACGCTCTCGACCCAGTCGCCGAACGTGACCGACGAGTACCCGGAGCGCTTCTCCCCGAGGAAGAACTCGTACTCGGTGTCGATGAACCGTCGCACCGTCGCCCGAACGTCCTCGGCGGTGAGTTCGTCGCCGCCGTGGAAGGTAATTCCCTCCTTGAGCGTCAGCGTCGTGGTCTTGCCGTCGAGTTCCCACTCCTTGGCGAGGCCGTCGACGAGTTTCCCGCCGCTCCCCGGTTTGAAGTCGATGGTCGTATCGAACACCTGGTTGGTGACCTTCGCCACCTCGCCGCTGGTGGTCTGCTGGGGGTCGTAGTTCGTCGGGTGGTCGCCGCGGGAGTAGATGAGCGTCCCGCCGCCGTCACCGCCGCCACCGAAACTCGCGCAACCGGCAGTCGACGTGGCCGTGACTGTTACGGCACCAGCGGCCTTCAGAAACTGACGACGACTAGTGCTATCGCGTGACATAAGAGCAAATGGATGGCTCTATCACTTAAAATCATGGGGGATGGGGGCGGTCTCCCGTACGGCGATCAGGTCGGCGATCAGACGCTGTCGTCGTGGTGGAGGTGACAGGCGACCGGTCGTTCATCGCCCCGCAGCGGTGGCTCCTCCCGCTCGCAGGGGCTCTCGAAGGCTTCCCGGAGCGTCGCCTCGGCCTCGTCCCAGTCTTCGGTCGCCAGGGCGTCGATGGCCTCGCGGACGACGTCGCGCACGCGCCCCGACGGTTCGGTCGCGAACTCCCGGTCCCAGATCTCCCGAGCGAACGCCTCTCTGTCGGCGTCGCGACCACCGTCGGCGGACACCTCGGCGGTCTCCGCGGGCTCCCGGGTCGCCATCTCGGCGTCCTCCCAGACCGCCTCCAGCGGGATGTCCCGGTTCTCGACGCTCTCGCGGAAGTCCATGACCTCTCGGAACGCCGCCTGCTCGACGTCCACGTCCTCGGGCGGGATGACCTTCGGACACCGAGTCCGGAACCGACAGCCGGAGGGCGGGTCGACGGGGCTGGGAACGTCGCCCTCCAGGAGGATGCGCCCCTCGTCGCTCGCGCGCGGGTCGGGTTCCGGAATCGAGGAGAGCAGGGCCTCCGTGTAGGGGTGTTTCGGGTCCTCGAACAGGCGTTCGCTGGGGGCCGTCTCGACGATCTTCCCCAGGTACATCACGGCGACGCGGTCGCAGATGTGGCGGACGACCGAGAGGTCGTGGGCGATGAAAAGATACGTCAGGTCGAACTGCTCCTGGAGGTCCTCCAGGAGGTTGAGGATCTGCGCCTGGACGCTGACGTCGAGCGCGCTCACGGGTTCGTCGGCGACGATGAAGTCGGGGTCGACCGCCAGCGCCCGAGCGATGCCGACGCGCTGGCGCTGGCCGCCCGAGAGTTCGTGGGGGTACCGGTCGTACTGCGCCGGTTCGAGACCGACCGCCTCGAGCAGCTGCGTGACCCGGTTCCGTCGCCTCGCGCGCGTGCTGTTCCCCGCGGTCACCTCGACGTCGACGGCCGTGATTCGTCCGTCGGTGCGAGTGACCGCGGTGTCGACGTCGAGCGGTTCCGCGACCTCGACGTCCACGTCGTCGCCCTCGACGGTGACAGTCACGTTCACGACCGCCTCCCCGTCGGTGCTCCCGACGATGGCGTCCACGTCGTCGGCGACGTCGACGGTGACGGCGCTGCGGTCGATGCCGTCGACGGTGACCTCGGCGCGGCCGGTGACCGCCGCGTCGCTCTCGGGGAGGTCGTGTATCTCCAGCGGTTCCTTGACCGTCTGCCCGACCGTCTGGCGGGGGTCAAGCGAGGACATCGGGTCCTGGAAGATCATCTGCATCTCGCGGCGCTTCGCGCCGAGGTCGTCGTCCCCGAGGTCGGTGAGCACCTCGCCGGTGAACACCACCCGGCCGTCGGTCGGCTCCAGCAGCCGGAGGACGGAGCGCCCCGTCGTGGACTTCCCGCAGCCGGACTCGCCGACGAGACCGAGCGTCTCGCCCCGATAGATGTCGAAGTCGACGCCGTCGACCGCCCTGACGGTCTGTGGCTCGTCGGAGAACCACTCGTCGAGCCACCCCTCGGCCCTGGAGAAGTGCTTCTTGAGCCCCTCGACCTCCATCATCGGCTCGCCCGTGAACGTCTCCGATTCGGTGGTCATCTGTCCCGTCGCCGCCTCGCCGTACTCGGACGTGTCGAACGATTCGAGGACGCACTTCGCGCGGTGGTCGACGCCCTCCGGACCGTGGTCGAGATACGGGATCTCGCCGGAGGTACACTCGTCTCGCGCCCACGGACAGCGCGGCGCGAAGTGACAGCCGTCGGGTAGGTCGATGAGGTCGGGGACGTTCCCCTCGATGGGCTGGAGGCGGTCCCTGTCCTCTCTCGGGATGGATTCGAGGAGCGCGTAGGTGTAGGGGTGACTCGGGTTGTGGAATATCTCGTCGACCGGTCCCTCCTCGACGATCTCGCCCGCGTACATCACGGCGACCCGGTCGCAGGTCTCGGCGACGACCCCGAGGTCGTGGGTGATGAACAGGACGCTCATGCCGAACTCCTCTTGGAGGTCGTTTATCAGGTCCAGGATCTGGGCCTGGATGGTCACGTCCAGCGCCGTCGTCGGCTCGTCGGCGACGAGCAGCTGCGGCCGACAGGCCAGCGCGATGGCGATGAGCACGCGCTGGCGCATCCCGCCGGAGAACTCGTGGGGGTACTCGTCCAGTCGCGTCTCCGGTTCGGGGATGCCGACGGCGTCGAGGATGTCGACGGTGTCCTGTACCACCTCCTCGTCGGTGTCGCCGCGGGCGAGGAGTTCCCGAACGCCGTTCAGCCACGTGTCCGACTTCTTGCCGCCGTACCGGTGGAGCCGCAGGCTCTCCGCGATCTGCTCGCCGACCGGGAGCGCCGGATTTAACGACGTCATCGGGTCCTGGAAGATCATGCTCATCTCGCCGCCGCGAACGTCCCGCATCGCCCCCTCCGGTGCCGTCGTGAGGTCGATCCGGGCCCCCTCAAACCGGACGTGTTCGTGGCCGTCGTCCCGGTCGCGGAGGACCGCCCACGGGTCGGCGTCGGGTTCGACGTCGCTCTCCGGGTCCGGGTCGAGGTGCGCGGCCTCGACGAAGACGAACCCGTCGAGGGCCGTATTGACGGCGTCGTCGAGGGCCTCGCCGACCGAGACGGGGTCGTCGCCGTCGTCCAGCCGATCGCCGAACTCCCGGCAGTTGGGACCGAGCGAGCCGGGGTCTTCGCGCCCGTCGAGGTCGGTGGCGATCCCGCGGAGTTCGTCGGCCGCCGTCGCCGCCGACTCGCCGCTTCTGAGGTCTCCCGCCACCCGGCGGCAGGCCGTCACGAGGTCGAACGGATACGACGAGACGGCGTCGCCGTGATTCGACGCGAGTTCCGCGGCGAGCGCGTCGTCGGCGAACGTGACGCCGCCGCCGACGACCGCCCCGGGGTCGTCGACGAGGCCCATTGCCGACAGCGCCGTGACGCTCTTACCGGACCCGCTCTCACCGACGAGACCGACCGTCTCCCCGGGTTCGATTGTCAGGTCGAGCCCGTCGACCGCCTTCACGGCCCCTCGGTCCGTGTCGAACTGCGTCCTGAGGTCGGAGAGCGAGAGCAGGTCAGTCATTATCACACACTGGCGCCACGTCACGGATATAGCTTCCGCCGCAGTCTCGGGAGGAAGGCTTTTGCGGGAGGCTACCGGCCCACGATGTATGCCCACCGACCCAGAGACGCCCGGCGAGTCGGACAACCCCGCCGCCGACGCGATGCCGCGCTGGGAGCAGGTCGTCGAGGACATGGCCGCGACCGCGACGGCGTACCGAGACCGGGGCTGGGACGCTCATGAGATCCACCCGGGCGACGTCGCCATCACGGCGGACGACGTCGAACGGACCGGCGCCGAGTTGCTGGCACCGGACAACGAGTTCGACCCGCTGGTCGACGCGTTCGACAGTACGGCGGGGTTCGAGCGAGCCGAGGTGTTCCGCGCGGACACCGGCGGGACAGTCTACGCCGTCGTCGCCTTCGAGAACGAGGCGGCGGCGACGGCGGTGCTGACGCCCGTCTACTACAGCCCAGAGAAACACGACGAGTTCGTGGAGATGGTCGAACGGGAGGGCGAAGTTCGGATCCACGTCCGGCCGCTCGACGAGCGCCGCGTCCTCACGTTCACCATCGGAGACCCAGACGGGTTTCTACCGGACGGGGAGTGACAGCGCGCCGCGTCGTCGACGGGACGGCCCGCCGACGGTCGTCCGCCGGCCTCAGTACTCGGGGAAGCCGCGTTCACGCGGCTTTATCGTCGGATCCGCGCTCTCGACCTCGGAGATATACTGGAGGAGCCGCTCTTTCAGTCGGTCCGAGACGTCGCGGTAGTTCGGCCGGCCGGCGAGGTTGACCTGTTCCGCTGGGTCCTTGTGTAGGTCGAAGAGGTAGCGTTCGACGTAGGTGTCGCTGGCCGGTTGCCCGTTACCGCCGCGCCAGCCGGTCTGTTTGGGCGCGGCGACGGCGTACTTCCAGCGGTCGGTCCTGAGCGCCCGGCCGACCTGGGACTCGCTGACCTGGACGAACGCGTCGCCGTCCTCGTCGGGCTCCTCGCCCCGGGCGACCGGCAGGAGGCTGTCCCCGTGCATCTCCGCGGGGACCGGGAGACCGGCGGCGTCGAGTAGCGTCGGCGGGAAGTCGATGAGGCTCGTCACGCGACTCACGTCCCCCGCGTCTTCGAAGCCGGGACCGGCGAGGATACCGGGGACGCGGACGGCCGACTCGTGGGGCGTCCGCTTGTACTCGCCGGGTCGGGTCCGGAAGTGGCAGCCGTGGTCCGAGGTGTAGGAGAAGACGGTGTTCCTGCGCAGCCCGCGGGTTTCGAGCGCGTCGAGTAAGTCACTAATCGACTCGTCTAGGCGCTCGACGATGCCGTAGTAGTCGGGGAGTTCGCGGAACCAGTCCCCGGGCCGGTTTTCGAGGTCGGCCGGGACGTACGGGTCGGTCTCGTATCGCTCGGCGTACCCGTCGGGCGCGACGTACGTCCACATGTCGTTCTGGTGGTGCGGCTCCAGATAGGCGACGACGAGGAAGAACGGCTCCGAGAGGGAGTCCAGCGCCGTCGCGGCGAAGTCGGTAAACGCGTCCGTCCGGTACTTCTCGAAGCGAACGCGCTCGCCCGTCTCGTCGTAGAGGTGGCCCTCGTAGGGTTTCGAGGTGAACTCCGGGACGTCGGCACCGCGCCAGAAGTCGTCGTAGCCGCCGCGGTTCTCCGTCGGCACCGGTTCGTCGAAGGTGCCGCCGAGATGCCACGACCCGACGAATCCCACGTCGTAGCCCGCCTCCGAGAAGCGATGAGCCAGCGTCGTCTTCTCCTCGCCGAGCTTCAGTCCCTCGCGCCAGACGCCGGCCTCCGTGGCGAACTGGCCGGTGTGAAAGGCGGCGCGGAACGGCCGACAGACCGGTTGCGGGGATATCGCCCGTTCGACGAGCGTCCCGTCCCGCGCGAGTCGGTCGAGCGTCGGCGTCAGGTCCATCGGCGAGTCGTACGCGCCGAGGGTGTCCCACCGCTGTTGGTCGGTGAGCACCGCGAGGACGTTGGGTGGCGTCTCGGAAGTCATGTGCGGTAGTCGGCAGGTTGTCGATCTGTGAGTGAGATTTCGGCACGGTGGCGTCTCGTGTATGGGTTGCCTCTCGTGGTACGGCGTCGTATCGCGGCCGTTATTCAATCACCCGGTTCCGTATCGAGGTCGCGGTGCTTCCGATGATGCTGGAGAAGTCGTACGTGGGCGACTTCTCGCGCATCCGGTCGGCCGGGCCGGAGACCGTCACGGCGGCGACGGCGACGTTGTTCGTATCCGTGATGGGCGCGGCGATGCAGTGGCGGTCGGCGTCGAACTCGCCGCGGTCCCGGGCGACCCGGTCGTCGTGGACCGTCTGGAGTTCCTCCAGCAGGGCGTCGCGGTCGGTGATGGTGTTCTCGGTGAACTCGGGCAGGGGCTCGTCGACGAGACGGTCCCGCTCGTTCTCGGGGAGATACGCGAGGATCGCCTTGCCGCCGGCGGTCGCGGTCAGGGGCACCCGCTCGCCCTCGTAGAGGTCGGTCGGCGGTTCGGCCTCGTTCGCCGCCCGCCGGAGGTAGACCCCGCGGCCGTGCTCGGGCACCATGACGCTGGCCACCTCCTCGGTGGCCTCCGCCAGCGTCTCGATGGGTTCGTAGGAGGCCTGATACAGGTCCATGCGCGCCCGGACGCTGGTCCCGAGTCCCAGAAAACCGAGGCTCAGTCGGTACTTCCTGTCCTCACGGGTGACGTAGCCCAACTGACGAAGCGTGCTCAGGTGCTTGTGGACGGTGCTCTTGGCCATGTCGAGGTCGTCGGCCAGTTCGCTCACGCCGGTCGGGTCGCGCCCCTCCAGGGCCTCGACGACCCGGAAGCTGGTGACCGTCGTCCGGGCGATCTGCCCCTCCATCTCCTCGGCCGGCGGAACCGTCGGGCGGGCCATGTCCGTAGTGACTCCCTCCCGCTGTATAAACGTATTCACGCATCGTGAATTGTATTCGTCGCGGTCGGAGCGGGCCTATCGACGACGCCGAATCGCGACGAGGGCGCTGCCGAGAAGCAGCGCGGTGAGGAAAGCGGCGAGCGGGCCGGCGGTCGACAGCGAACCGCCGTGGTCTGGCGTTCCGTGGGATGTTTCGTCCGGCTCGGTGGTTTCGCTCGCTGCGTTCATCGCTGGATCGATTGACGAATCGGTCGGTGTCGTCGCCGTCGAGTCCGATTCCGCTGTCGCTGATGCCGACTGAGCCGATTCCGTCGGAGTCGTTCTGGGCACCTCGGTCGGCGTCGGCGTGACGGGTTTCGATTCCGTCGGTGTCGCCGGCGGTCCGTGTGGCTCTCGCCCGTGCGGATAGACGCCGGAATCCGCGGGGCCGGAATCAGCGGGAACTGCGTTCGCGATATCGTCGCCGCCGTCGATGGACCCCGCCGCCCATCCCTGTTTCGCCGCGGCGGTGTCGGCGAAAACTGCCATCGAGAGCGACAGCGTCACGAGCGCGAAACAGAGCGCGAGGGCGAGGTAGCGGCGTCCGGTCCGACCGTCGTCCATACCCGTAGATCGAGGCCCCCGGCTTTATTTATGGAGTCGATGCCGGTATCGGTAGGCGCTCATTTCCGTTCGCAGGAGTCGCCTTCCGGGCCGGAACGCAAGTCGGAACCGAGACGGAACGACGCGCTGCGTTCGCGTATAAGAGATCCGCGTTCGTGTGCTGCACCCGCTATGCCGTTTTTGCGTATCGCACCCGTTATGCCGCTTCTGCGTATCGCACTCGTTATGCCGTTCGCGCGCGTGGAATCGGTGTGACTGATTGGCCCCCGGTGGACCCCGACGACGCGGCGGCGGTCGCCGACCGACGCGACGAACTGGTCGCCGCCGTGCGCGACCACGCCGGCCGCATCGCCTACGAACTGGCCCGGCTGAAAGGCGGCGACTACGGGCAGGCGACCGTCGAGACCGACCGCGGCGAGTGGACCGTCAAGTACGAGGGCGGCGATCTCTCGTATCTCAGGTTCGACCCGGGCCGCGGCAGCGAGGTCTACGTCGTCTCGACGAAGCAACCGCCCGAACCCGAACCGCTCGCGGACGCGCTGACCGACTACGACGCCTTCGTCAGCGGGTTCAACGACTACGTCGCCTCACACGAGGGGGTCTTGGACGACGTCTCGACGGAGTTCCCGGAAGTGACGACCACCGACGGCGTCGTCGGCGAACGGGACCGCGTCCTCGGTCGGATTCGAGACGTCTGTGACCGCATCGCTCGCGAACTCCAGCGCTACGAGGGCGGCGACTACGGGACGTTCACGGAGCGCGTCGCGGGGACGCGCTGGGAGCTGAAGTGGGACCGCGACGGGGCGTCGTACCTCCGGGTCGGCGGGTCGAGCGGGCTGTATCTCCTCTCGCAGTACGAACCCCCCTCGGCCGACGACATCCGAGAGTACGCCCCGCAGTTCCGCGAGTTCGTCCGCGCGTACAACGACCACGTCGAGGAGCTGGAGTCCGACCTCGGAACCGTCGAGCTGTGATCCGATCACGTCGAGTTGGAGTCGATAGCGTCGAGTTGGAGTCGATAGCGTCGAGTTGGAGTCGATAGCGTCGAGTTGGAGTCGATAGCGATCCGGGCTCGGGGAGCCGAAAACCGCCGTCGTGTCGGCAGACCTTTAGGCCGTCGTCGCCCTCACTAACCGTGGATTCTCACGATGTCCGAGACGAGTGGGCCGAGCGCTCCGGCGAGTACTCGCCGACGTACTACGCCCACTACGGCCCGGACGAGACGAGCGAACTGCTGCGGTCCCGCCTCGAAGAGCGCGTCGGGCGCGAGGCGAGCGTGCTGGAGGTCGGGTGCAGCGTCGGGCGGCACCTCGCCGAGCTGGCCGACGGCGGGTTCTCGGACCTGACGGGCGTCGACGTCAACGCGGACGCCCTCGACGCCCTCGCCGAGACGTACCCCGAACTGGCCGAGACCGGAACCTTTCACGCGGCCGCCATCGAGGAGTACGTCGAGACGGTCGACGACGGAGCGTTCGACGCCGTCTTCTCCGTCGAGACGCTCCAGCACATCCATCCCGACGTCGAGTGGGTGTTCGACGACCTCGCACGGATCACCGGCGACCTGTTGATAACGGTCGAGAACGAGAGCGGCGAGCACGGCGAGGTCAACTACGTCGACGAGGACGTTCCGCTGTACTATCGGGACTGGAACCGCGTGTTCACCGAGCGCGGCTTCGAAGAGGTCGAGTCGTCCGTCCAGAAGCGCGATACGGTCAGAGTGTTTCGCCGGGAGTAGCGGTCGATTGTCGGGTCGGGTTCGTCGTCTCCCACCCCACCGTGTCGAATGTTCTCGCAGGCGGCGGGTGGCGCACTCGTAGAGACGGCGAGACGGACAGAATGGGGCGGTCGGCGACCCCCTCACCCCACCGTGTCGAGTGTTCCTGTCCCGACACGACCGCGGCGGTGCTCGTTCCTTGAGGAGTGCTAGCGCGGCGGGCGGAGATCGGCGCTCGTCGCGAATCTGCATTCAGACCGCTCTCACGGATAGATATCGACGTTTACCGGTTTGTTCCGACCCACCCACCCCACCGTGTCGAGTGTTCTCGGCGTTTCGGACCGCGGACGAAAACACTCGACACAAAGGGGTGGGAGACCGACGCGTAGCCGTGGTCTTTTTCTAGTCGGAAAACACTTGACGCATCCGACACGGTGGTTTTATCAACCGCATGTCCATAGAGTGGTTCGATGACGCGGTTCACCAGGGACACGGAGATCTTCCGGGACGAGGACATGCTCCGTGAGGACTACCAACCGGACTCCATCGCCGCCCGCGACGAGGAGTTGGAGGCCTACGAGAACGCGCTCCAGCCCGTCATCAACGGCGCGCAGCCCCGGAACATCTTCCTCTACGGGAAGGCCGGCGTCGGCAAGACGGCGGTCACCCGCTTCCTCCTCTCGCACCTGAAGCAGGACGTCGAGGCGTACGACGACGTCGACCTCTCCGTCTACTGGCTGAACTGCACGAACTTCTCCTCCTCGTATCAGGTCGCCGCCAATCTCGTCAATCTCCTCCGCCCGGCGAGCCAGCAGATCAGCACGACCGGCTATCCACAGCAGACCGTCTTCGACATGCTGTACTCCGAACTGGAGTCGATCGGCGGAACGGTGTTGCTGGTCTTAGACGAGATCGACCACATCGGGCAGGACGACGACATCCTCTACGAGCTCCCACGCGCGCGCTCGAACGGGTACCTCGACAGCGTCAAACCGGGCGTCGTCGGCATCAGCAACGACTTCGGCTTCCGCGAGACGCTCTCGCCGAAGGTCAAGGACACCCTCTGTGAAGAGGAGATACATTTCCCGCCCTATCAAGCTCCCGAACTGGAGTCGATTCTGAAACAGCGCGTCGACGGCGCGTTACGGGAGGACGCGCTCTCGACGGGCGTTCTGCAGCTGTGTGCCGCCATCGCAGCCCAGGACACCGGCAGCGCGCGCCAGGCGCTGGACTTGCTCTACAAAGCGGGCGATATTGCCCGGACCGAGGGCGACCCGCCGATCGTCGAGGATCACGTCCGGGCGGCGTCGCAGGCGCTCGAACGCGGGCAGATTCGCCACGGGATGCGCGAGCTGACCCATCACGGGCATCTGACGCTCATCGCCACGCTCTCGCTGGCGCTCGAAGACGAGATGCCGGCCCGGGTTCGCGAGATCTACCCCGAGTACCGGACGGTCGCCGACCACTCGGGGACGGACCCGCTCGTCCGCCGACGGATGCACGATCACCTCGCCGACCTGGCGATGGTCGGCATCTTACAGCGCACCGTCAGAAACGAGGGGCGGGCGGGCGGTCAGTACCACGAGTACGAGTTCGACGTGCCGCTGGACCTCGTTCGCGACGTGGTCCGCGAACTCGAAGACATCGTCCCGCCGGACCGCGTCGCACGCCGCATCTGATTCTGCTCGGTTCCTCGGTGGCGCGTCAGTTTCTCCCTCTGTTTCCCCGCCGACGGATTAGGTCCCCTGTCGCTCTCCCGTCGACGGTTAGATCGGCCCCCACCCTCCCCTTCGCGAGAACACTCGACACGGTGGGGTGGGTGTGTCCCCACCCTCTGGCTCGGCCGCTTCCGCCACCCCCTCACGCCGCCGCGTGAAAACACTCGACACGGTGGGGTGGGCGTGTCCGTTCGCCACTCCCGCGACCGCCGAGACGGCGTGTTCGCAGCGCTACGACCCAAAATTATCAGGGGTCGAACGCGTATCGACGGATACGGATGTACGACGACATCTTGATTCCCACCGACGGGAGCGAACACGCGGTCCGAGCGGCCGAGCACGGGGCGTATATCGCGGACGCGTTCGACGCGACGCTCCACCTCCTCACCGTCGTGGACGTCGACGCGGCGGCGGGGCCGTTCTCGGCCGGCGGCGTCGACGAGGAGTACGTGGAACGGCTCAAATCGAAGGCGCGGACGGCCATCGATGCACTCGACGGCGCGGTCTCGGCCGTCGAGACGGTGCAGTCGTCGGTCGTGACAGGCCAGCCGTCGACGGCCATTTTGGACTACGTCGCCGACCGCGATGTCGACCTCGTCGCGATGGGGACCCACGGGCGACGCGGGCTGTCGCGGTATCTCGTGGGGAGCGTCGCCGAGCGGGTCGTCCGGCAGTCCCCGGTCCCGGTCCTCACGGTGCGAGCGAGCGAGCGAAGCGCGGTGGAGGAGGGGTACGACCAGATCCTCGTCCCGACGGACGGCAGCGACTACGCGGCGGCCGCCGTCGCCCACGCTCTCGCGATCGCCGAACGGGCCGGCGCGCGCGTCCACGCCGTCAGCGTCGTGAACCTCGGCGACATCGCTACGGGCGCGGACGTGGGCGTCCCCCCGGAGTTCGTCGAGCAGTTCGAGACGCTGGCCGAGGAGGCCGTGGTGTCGGTGGCGACCGCTGCGCGGGAGAGGGGACTCGACGTGGAGACGTCCGTCAGCAGCGGCGTTCCGGCCCGCGAGCTGTTGGACTACGTCGAGGAGAACCCGATCGACCTCGTCGTCATGGGGACTCACGGGCGAACGGGGTGGGATCGGCTGCTTCTGGGAAGCACGGCGGAGCGACTCGTCCGTCGGTCGCCGACGCCCGTGCTCACAGTCCGCAGAAGCGACGAGGAGGGCGAGGCGTAACGGGCGATAGAAGGGCGAGGCGTAACGGGCGATAGAAATTATAGTTTCGACAACTATTGTGGTGGTATGGCAACGGACGATTCCGTGGAGATGGAGCGCGACGAGATCGACGCGTTTCTCGGGTCCGGCGGCACCGGTGTCCTCTCGCTCCCGACGACGGCCGACGAACCGCCCCACACAGTACCGGTCTCGTACGGCTACGACGCGGAGACGCGGACGTTCTACTTCCGTCTCTCCGTCGGCGCGGACAGTTCGAAGTCGGACCTCGCCGACCGGCCGGTCTCCTTCGTGGTCCACCGAGAGGAAGACGACCGCTGGCGGAGCGTCGTCGCCGCCGGTCGATTGGAGGGCGTCGAGGAGTCGGGCATCGAGACGGAGACGCTCGACGGCCTCGACCGGGTCGAGATCCCGCTCGTCGACATCTTCGAGGACCCGACGCGCGTGGTCTCCTTCGAGTTCTACCGCCTCGTGCCCGAGGACCTGACCGGCCGAGTGGAGTCGCCGAGGGACGTCTGAGTCGCCCGACGGACTGTTATCACTCGAACCGGCCGACTCACCCCGGGAGGAAGACGTTGATCGCGGCGACGACGAGTCCGGCCAGCGCCATCCGCGCGGCGGCGACGTACCACCGCTGACCGGAGATGGAGCCCATGTACGCGCCGAAGACGCCGAGGATGCCGATACCGAGGCTCACGGCGGCGACGGCGGCCTCGACGAGCGAGAGGGCGGTCCCCGCGAGGAGGAACGGCGAGAGCGGTATCAGGACGCCGACGACGGGACCGAGCCCGCTCGAGACGGCGTGTAACAGGCGTGCACCCCGCTGTTCGTGCTCGATTCGCGTGTCGTCTAAGTCGGTGAGCATCGCCCGTTCGAGGCGGCGGATCTCCGCTCGCGTCTCCGCGCGCTCGATCTCCCAGACGCTCCAGACAGCGGAGGTGCCGAGTCCGACCGCCGCGCCCAGTCCGATCTTCACGACCGTCAGGCCGTCGGGGACGCCCGAGAGGACGGCCCCGATGACGACGCCGATGCAGGTCAGCGTCCCGTCGAAGCCGTTGGAGATGAAGTACCGACGGGAGATCGCCAGCACGTCCTCCTTCCCGAGGAGGCGGCCGAACAACTCGCGAGCGCCGACCACGGGGTTACCCGTCCTGTAGGGTCCGTCGGTCGGTGACGAGGCGGTCGCCGCAGGCCACTTGATCGACGGAGTGAACCGTCCCGCCGAGGCCCTCGATGGTATCCTCGACGGCCGAGACGTCGATGTCCTCGCCCTCCAGCGTGACCTTGACGTTCTGGACCTCCTGGTCGAGTTCGATGAGCGACGTGGTCGCGCCCGCGACGCTCTCTGTCTCGCTGACCCGCTCGGTGAACGACAGCAGCGTCGGGTCGTGAGGCTTCAACACGTCCATGACGAGGCGGCGAACGGCGGCCATGTCACCCACTCCACTCGGTGGCCACGTAAACCTCCGGTTCCCGTCAACGGATAACAAATTTGGTGACCGGGCGAGTCTGTCCCGACGTGGTCCCGCCCTCACACGCACAGTCCGTCGAGGAGAGCCCGCCCGCACACGCGCAGTCCGCCGAAGCGACGCTCGACGCCTTGGAGACGAGTCTCGACGGCCTCGACGCCGCGGAGGCGGACCGCCGCCGCGAGCGATACGGCGCGAACGAGGTGGCGAGCGAGGGGCAGCGCTCGCTGGTGGACATCTTCCTCACGCAGTTCCGGAGCGTCCTCATCTACGTCCTCGTCGTCGCCGCGGCGCTGTCCGTCTGGGCCGGTCACGTCGTCGACGCCGTCCTCATCGCGGTCATCGTCGTCGCGAACGGACTGTTCGGGTTCGTCCAGGACTACCGCGCCGAGGAGAGTCTCGCGGCGCTGCGCGAACTGACCGCGCCGACGGCGACGGTCCGACGCGGCGGGACGCCGACGGCGGTCGAGGCGACGCAACTCGTCCCCGGTGACGTCATCGAGCTGGCGGGCGGCGACGTGGTTCCGGCGGACTGTCGCCTCGTCGAGACGACGGGACTCGAGATCGACGAGGCGGCGCTGACCGGCGAGAGCGTCCCCGTTTCGAAGGCCCCGACCGCGGTCGACGCCGACACGCCGCTGGCCGAGCGCACGCCGATGGCGTACAAGGGGACGAACGTCACGCGCGGGCGGGCCGTCGCCGTCGTCACCGGGACGGGCGACGACACGGAGGTCGGCGCGATCGCGCTGGAACTGGCCGGCACCGAGGAGACGGAGACGCCGCTGCAGACCGAACTCGACGCGCTCGGCCGGACGCTGGGTCTCGGCGTGGTGATACTGGCCGCGCTCGTCGTTCCGCTGTTGCTCTTACAGGGGACCGAACCGTTTCAGGCGGGGCTGACGGCGGTCTCGCTGGCCGTCGCCGCGGTGCCCGAGGGGCTGCCCGCGGTCGTGACGCTGACGCTGGCGCTCGGCGTCCGCCAGATGGCCGAGGAGAAGGCGCTCGTCCGCCGGCTCCCCGCGGTCGAGGCGCTCGGCGGCGTCGACGTCGTCTGTACGGACAAGACCGGGACCCTGACCCGGGGCCAGATGACCGTCAGCCGACTGTGGGTGAACGACGGCGTCGTCGCGGCCGAGGACGTCGGAACCGACCGGTCGGCAGTCGACGAGACTGAACCGACCGACACTCACACCGACATCCGCACCGGCGACCGCATCGACCTGTTGCTTCGAGCCGGCGCGCTCTGTAACGACGCGGCGGGCGACGAGGGCGACCCCACCGAACGGGCGCTCGTCGACGCCGCCGAGGACAGCGGCATCGACGTGACGGCCCTCCGCGACTCCCACCCGCGAACCGACGAGATCCCCTTCTCCTCGGAGCGCAAGTGGATGGGAACCGTCCACGGCGATCGGGCCTACGTCAAGGGCGCGCCGGCGGTCCTCCTCTCGAAGGCCGATCGGATCCTGACCGAAGACGGCCCGGTCCCGCTCACCGACGAGCGGGCCGCTCGCGTCAGCGAGCGGGTAGACGCGTTCGCCGACGACGCCCTCAGAGTGCTGGCCGCCGCGTACGCGGACGACGTTTCGGGCGACGCGACCGGGGGAGACGAGTTCGAGGACGGCCTCGTCTTCGTCGGGCTCTTCGGCCTCATCGACCCCGCGCGCGAGGAGGTGGCCGACGCCATCGCGGCGACGAGGGGGGCCGGCATCGACGTGAAGATGATAACGGGAGACAACGTCCGCACCGCGGCGGCCATCGCGGGGGACCTCGGGATGGACACCGAGGTCATGGAGGGCCGCGAGATCGACGAGCTGGACGAGGCGGCGCTCCGGGACCGCGTCGAGTCGGTCGACGTCTTCGCCCGCACCGCGCCCGAACACAAGGTCCGCATCCTGCGCGCGCTACAGGACAACGGCCACCGCGTCGCCATGACCGGCGACGGCGTCAACGACGCGCCGGCGCTGAAACACGCGGACATCGGCGTGGCGATGGGGATTCGCGGCACCGACGTGGCGAAGCAAGCCAGCGACATCGTCCTGCTCGACGACAACTACGCGACCATCGAACGGGCCATCGAGCGGGGCCGGGCCATCTTCGACAACGTCTGGAAGTTCGTTGGCTACCTGCTGAGCGCCAACGTCGCGGAGGTCGCCATCGTCTTCATCGCGTCGCTGTTCGGCTATCTCGTCCTCCCGGCGGTACAGCTGCTGTGGATCAACCTCCTCACCGACGGCCTGCCGGCCGTCGCGCTGGGAGCCGATCCCGCGAGCGAGGACGTGATGGACCGACCGCCCCGGGACCCCGACCGCAGTATCGTCGACCGAGGGATGCTGGGGCTGATGGGCGGGACCGGGGCGGTATCGACGATGGCGATGCTCGGGCTGCTCGCGATCACGCTCGGCGGGGCGACGGCCGTCACGCCCTACGCGATGACGATGGTCTTCACGGGGTTCGTCGCCGTCGAGTTCGAGAAGCTATACGTCATCCGCTGGCTCAGGGAGACCCCGATAATTTCGAATCCGTGGCTCGGAGCCGCCGTGGCCGTCTCGGCGCTCTTACAGCTGGCGGTGCTGTACACCCCGCTGAACCGCTACTTCGGGACGGTCCCGCTGGAACTGGGCGACTGGCTACTGATCGGGGCCGTCGTCGCCGTCTGTCTCCTCGGTCACTTGGCCGTCGCGGTCGCGGTCCGGCGCTGGCAGCGGGCCGAGCGCTGACGCCGCGGCGTTACCCCGACCGGGCCTTTATCGTCCTTTCGAGACAACGTCCACCCAGCAGCGGTTCCACAGGTGCCCATGTACGACGACATCCTCTTCCCGACCGACGGCAGCGATATGGCGGCATCGGTTCTGGAGTACGTCGCGGACGTCGCGGCGGCCCACGACGCGACGCTCTACGTCCTCCACGTCGCCGATACGAACCGCGACAGCGTCAGCGCCATCCGTGGCGAGGTGGTCGACGCGCTCGAAGACGCCGGCGAGCGAATCGTCGCCGAGACGGCCGAGCGCGTCCGCGACCACGGCGTCGACGTCAGGAGCGACGTGGTACAGGGCGACCCGGCGCGGACCGTCGTCGAGTACGCCGACCGGATCGACGCGGACCTCGTGGCGATGCCGACCCACGGCCGATCCGGACTCGAACGCGTCCTGCTCGGCAGCGTCACCGAGCGCGTCGTCAACACCTCGCCGGTGCCCGTCCTCGTCGTCAACCCCGACGGGGACCGGACCTATCGGTATCCGCCGCGAGACGTGCTCGTCCCCACCGACGGGAGCGCGGGGGCGGCGCGAGCGCTCGAAGAGGGCGTCGAGATCGCGGCCGCGGCGGACGCGACGTTACACGTCCTCCACGTCGTCGAGACGGGCAGCCTCGGTCCCGACGCTCGATCGGTCGTCCGGGAGAACCAACTCGACGAACACGCACAGGAAATCGTCGATTCGGCGGTGGAGACGGCCGAGGAGACGCTCTCGGACGTCGTCGGAACGGTCGGGTACGGGACGCCCCATCGGGAGATCCGAACCTACATAGACACGGAGGAAATCGACCTGCTCGCCCTCGGAACGCAGGGCCAGACGGACTTCAGTTGGTACGCGCTGGGCGGCGTGAGCTCGAAGCTCGTCCGCGCCTCGCCCGTCCCGCTGGTGATGACTCGCACGGGGGACGAGTGAGCCGCCGGTGCGCCGGCGGTCACGGGCGACCGCCGCTCGCCAGCAGAGGCATGTAGCACCGTCACGAAGATGAGGGTATGAGCCGCGCACAGACGCTCTGGGACCTCCTCGAAGCCGGCGACGACCTCACGATCGTCTGTCACAACAACCCCGACCCCGACTGCCTGGCCAGCGCCGTCGCGCTGGGACAGATCGCCGCCAGCGCCGGTATCGACGAGCGGCGCATCCTCTACAGCGGCGACATCTCCCACCAGCAGAACCGGGCGTTCGTCAACTTGCTCGAAGTCGATCTGGTGCCGTTCGACGCCGACATCGTCCGGAACCGCGATTCCGGTTCGCTCCTGGCGTTCGTGGACCACTCGGTGCCCGGCGTGAACAATCGGGTCCCGCCGGAGACGCCCGTCGACATCGTCATCGACCACCACCCGGCCGAGGACATCGAAGCGACGTTCGTCGACCACCGCGAGGACATCGGCGCGACGGCGACCATCCTCGCCGAGTACGTCCGCGAGCTGCCGATGGACCCGAACTCGCGCGTCGCCACCGCGCTCCTCTTCGCCATCCGCCGCGAGACGCTCGGCTTTCTCCGCGGCGTGACGCGGGCGGAGTACGAGGCGGCGACCTACCTCCACGACTACGCCGACACGGACCTCCTCCGACAGCTGTCGAGCCCGGCCGTCAGCGGCGCGACGGTCGACGCCATCGCCGACGCCATCGACAACCGAACCGTCCACGGATCGGTCCTCATCTCACACGTCGGGCGAACGAGCGAACGCGACGCGCTCCCCCAGGCGGCGGATTACCTCGCAACCCTCGAAGGCATCGAGACGGCCATCGTCTTCGGCATCGTCGACGACGCCATCCAGCTCAGCGCCCGCTCGACGGATTCTCGGAGCAACATCGGCGAGATACTACACGATGCCTTCGAGGGCGTCGGAAGCGCCGGCGGGCACCGGGAGATGGCCGGCGGCGAGATCCCGCTTGGCGTCTTCGCCGGCTACACCGACGACGACGCGCAGTTCGTCCCCATCGTCGAACAGGTCGTCACGGCCCGCCTGCTCGGGGCGCTCAACATCAGAGAGCGAGAGCGCGAGGAGAAAAGCGGAGGCGGGAAAGACGGCGAAGGCGAGTCGGAGTGACGAGAGAGAGCGCGGGCGGACGCCGAGACGGCCCGTTCAGACGAAGCGGAACGTCTCGAGGTTCTTCGGGTTGAACGTCCGCATGTTGAAGTTCTGGTAGAGCGCCGAGGAGAGCTGGTTGGTCGAGCTCTCGTCGCCGTGGACGCAGAGGACCTTCTCGGGCCGGGGATGCATCGTCTCGACGAACGTCTCCAGTCCCTGCCGGTCGGCGTGACCGGAGAAGCCGTCGACCGTCTCGACGGCCATGTTCAGGCTCATGCGCTCGGCCCGGGGGCCGCTGGTGTCGCCGAGCGAGATCTCGTCCTGGCCGCGCTGGATCTGCCGTCCGAGGGTCCCCTCGGCCTGATAACCGACGAAGACCATCGTGTTGTCCGGGTCCGACCCGAGCAGGCGGAGCCACGACATGACGGGACCGCCCGTGACCATCCCCGAAGTCGTGAGGATGATGGCGGGCTCGCCGTCGGCGATGTCCTGTCGCATCTCCTCGCCGCCGTCGACCTGCTGGAACTGCTCGGCGAGGAACGGGTTCTCGTCGTCGTAGAGGATGCGGTTCCGCAGGCTCTCGCGCAGGTACTCGGGATAGGCCGTGTGGATGGCCGTCGCCTCCCGAATCATCCCGTCGAGATACACCGGCATCGTCGGGATCTCGTCGTTTCGCATCGCCTCTTCGAGGACGAGCATCAGCTCTTGGGAGCGGCCGACGGCGAAGGCGGGGATGAGGATATGGCCCTCCTCCTCCTGGGCTTCGTTGATGACGCGCTTGAGCACGCGCTCGGAGTCAGCCTGGTCGGTCTGGTAGTCGTTCTTCCCGCCGTAGGTCGATTCGAGGACGAGCGTCTCCACGCGCGGGAAGTCGTTGACCGCGCCGTCGAGCAGGCGAGTGTCCTTGTAGTGGATGTCTCCGGAGAACGCGACGTTGTAGCGGCCCTCGCCGATGTGGAAGTGACACACCGCGGAGCCGAGGATGTGGCCCGCGTTGTGCATCGTGAGCTTGATATCGGGCGCGATGTCGGTGACGTTGCCGAACTCCAGCGGGATGGTGTGTTTGAGCGCGTCCCGGACCTGCTGGCTCTCGTAGGGCGGGGCGCGGCCCTCTTTGGCGGCCACGTCCAAGTAGTCCAGTTGGAGCAGCCCCATCAGGTCCCGCGTCGGCGCGGTGGTGTAGATCGGCCCGTCGTAGCCGTACTTGAACAGGATGGGGATGAGCGCCGAGTGGTCGAGGTGGGCGTGAGTCAGTACGACGGCGTCGATGGAGTTCGGACCGGCGGCGAGCGCCTCCGGAACTTGAAGGTACGGCACCTCGCCCGCCGCGCCGGGCTTGTCGCCGCAGTCGACGAGGATGCGCGACTCGGGCGTCGAGAGGATGAAGGAGGCCCGCCCGACCTCGCGGCAACAGCCCAGCGTCGTGAGTCGGACCCAATCGTCGTCGGCGGTCATCGGCCGGTTGATCTGCCGGCCGACGCGCTCTAGGATGTCCCGCCGGTCGTCGCGCTCCTGTTTCAGGAAGTTCCTGACGTTCGAGACTGTCGAGGACTCCATCGGGGGCGTGCGGACGACCTCGGGCGTCCAGCCGACGCCGGCGGCGATCTGGTCCAGCGTCTCGCCGTGGCGACCGATGACGCGACCGGGTTTCTCGGCCTCGATGAACACCTCACCGGTCGACGAATCGAAATCGAGGTTCTGGACGCCCGCGTCCTCCGGAATCGTCTCTTGGATGCGGGCTTCGGCCTCGGCCTGCGGGACCAGCGCGTCCGGCGTCGGGCGGACGTTGATGCGTTTCCGAAGCGTCTGTGCGAGGTTGCGGACGATGCCGTCGCGGTTGGCGATCTCTCGTGCGTCCGGCGTGTAGATGACCAGCTCCGGCCCCTCGAAGGTGACCGACGAGATAGTGATGTCCTCGGGTGTCTCTGCTTCGACCTGTGCTTTGATCTTCTCGAGCGCCTCGTCTGCCGTACTCATGGATGCGGAAATTACGATTGAAGACAGCAGCCGTCGGAGAACAACGGCTATCGAATGTCGTTACCTAATCGATACGCGAGCACGGATAAGAACCTTTGCTTCCAGACGCCGGCCGCGAAATCACCCGATTTCGACCTGTGATTCGGTACCAAACGCACACGAGCGTCCCTATCGTCCGTTTTTAGTGGCTCGCGTCCGGACTGTCACACATGGGTTTTGGTAGCTACGACGAGTCCGAGCAAAAGGACCAGGACGTGGACACCGACGAGGACGACGGCGTCGCCGTCCACGAGAACGACCACGACGGGAGCGTGTCGTTCGACACCGAGGCGTCGACGAGCGACCTCGTCGACCGCCTCGGCGAGATGAAAGACGAGGAGTAGCGAGAGTCCGACTCAGGGGCGGACTCTCGACGAAACGGAGCGGAACGATCCGAAGAGGAGTGAGGTCCTCCTGGCAGAACGACCGACGTTCGTGACCGCCCGCTTCGTCCCCGCTGTTTTCGAACCGGACAGCGACAGCTCCGCGCTGTGCGAGTAGACGGCGACGCCTACGCGTTCAGCGTCGCCCGCAGGTCGCCGTTCTCGTCGAGCTGTTCTAAGATGTCGCTACCGCCGACGAACTCCCCGTCGACGAACGTCTGGGGGATCGTCTCGCGGCCGCTGTACTCCGAGAGGGCCTCGCGGTAGGCCTCCGTCGCGGTGAGGACGTTCACCGTCTCCACGTCGTCGCGGTACTGCTGGATGAGGCCGACGGCCTTCCGGGAGTAGCCACACTGGGGCATCAGCGCGGTCCCCTTCATGAACAGGGCGACGTCGTTGTCCTCGATCGTCTCCTCGACCTTCGTCTGGACTTCCTCGCGGGACAGCTCCTCGGGTTCGAAGCTCATGACTGACCGTAACAGGTCGGGAGTGAAATGGCTACCGCCGCGACCCGCCGTCCGCTCGCCGGTCGAACTCCGCTCACTCGGGCGTCGACGTGGTCAGTTCGATGGCGTGGATGTCGCGCGTGAGGTGCTCGCCCAGCGCGTCGTGGACGAGCTGGTGCTGGTCGACGAGGGACTTCCCCTCGAAGGCCGGCGACACCACCTCGACGGCGTAGTGCTTGTCGTCGTCGGGGTCGCGGGGCGTCGTCACGGTGGCGTCGGCGTCGGGAATCTCGGACTCGATGAGGGCCTCGACTTCGTCGGCGTTCATGTCGGGGCGAAGAACGCCCGCGAGGAAAACGGTTGGCTTCCCGCGCTCGCCGTTGTCGGGCGGCGATTCGACGCGTCGCCGGTCGAGGACCGTTCACGCGCCGACCAGTTCACTCTCCGACCCGGATCTCCCGCCCGATACCCGCCGCCAGTCCCGCGACGCCCGCGACGGCGAGGGCGACGCCGGCGACCCAACCCGGCGTCTGCGGGACCGCGAGCGTCGCTATCCAGAGCCCGGCGACCAGCGCGAGGCCGCCGGCGACCACCAGCCGGACGAACCGCTCCATGTCGATGGCTGTCGCCAGCGGCCGGAAAGCTCTGTCGGTGGCGAAGTGGTTTGAGGCTGGCGTCCCTCTCTCCGAGTATGAGCGACGCGACGCTCGTCTACGACGACGACTGCGGCTTCTGTACGTGGTGGGCCGAGTTCATCGCCGAACGGTCCGACCTGCGTCTGGTCGGCTTCTCGGAACTGGACGAGGACCTCCGCGCGCGCCTGCCCGAGGACTACGAGTCGTGTTCCCATCTGGTCACCGACGACCGGGTCTACTCCTGTGGGGCCTCCATCGAGGCGGCGCTCGTCAGGACGGAGGCGGGGAGGCCGGCCCGTCCCGTCGCGGACTTTCTCGGACAGTTCGGCGAGTACGAGACCCTCCGCGAACGAGGCTACCACTGGGTGGCGGACAACCGCGGAACGCTGGGAAAAATACTCTCGAAGACGCCGCCGGCCCGGCGGGAGCGGTCCGGAAAGCGTTGAGACCGCGACCGCGGTTCCGTCGCCGCGCGCCGCTCGGTCCGCGGTCGCTCAGCGACCCCAACGCAGGCGCAGGTCGTCCGCACTCACTGGATTCACGTACGCGCCCACGCGCTCGCGCGACCACCACTCCCCGGTCTCCCGTCGCTCCTCGGGCGTCGTGAATCGGTACCGGTAGCGCACCGCGCGGACGTGCTCGGGTGTGGTCCCCGAGAAGGGGTCCTCGGCGAGCAGCGACAGCGTCGCTTCGTCGGCCGAGAGAAGCCGCTCTAGGAAGGCGGGGAACCACGGGCTGCGACGCGGCGACCGGCGCATCGCGGCGAACCACAGCTGCCAGTCGAGGCGGTGGTGGTAGGGCGCGACCTGCCGGGGTCGCTGCGTCGGGTCGGTGGGCTTGCCCTCGAACTCGTAGGTCCGCCACTCCGTGTCCTCGGTTATCGTCTCGTCGGTCGTCCCCTGCACGACGAGCTCGTAGCGGTCCCGCGTTATCGATCCGAACGCGCCGTAGGTGTTGACCAGCGACAGCGGGTCGAAGGAGGTGTTCATCACCTGCGTCTCGGAGAGCATGTTCCCGACCGGGCGGACGCTGCGCGCGAGGACGACGACGGCCAGTACGATGGCGAGGACCTGCAGGTACAGCGGCGGATCGGCAGCGGTCGGCGCGGAGACCGGGGCGAGCGAGGCGAGGACGCCGTCGCTGAACGCGGCGATAGCCTGCACGATCGTCAGCGCGTTCAGCCACGAGAAGTTCCCGGTGAGCATGAGCCACCCCTGGAAGCCGATCGTCGCCGCGCCCGCGACCGAGGCCCACGGTTGGGGAGCGAAGTAGAGGAACGGCACCGCGAGTTCGACGACGTGGTTGCCGAGTACCTCGACGCGGTGGAATCGGTCGGGGAGGTGATGGACGTACCAGCTGAGCGGGTTGGGGATCGGCTGGGTCTCGTAGTGGTAGTCCATCGCGGTGAGGTTCCGCCAGACGTCGTCGCCGCGCATCTTGATGAGGCCCGCGCCGAACATGTTGCGGAACAGCACCCACTTGATGAGCCAGACGACCGCGACCGGAGGGCCGCTCGGTCCGGCCCCGAGGAACACCGCCAGGAAGCCGGTCTCGAGCAGCATCGACTCCCAGCCGTAGCCGTAGAACGTCTGGCCGGCGTTGACGAACGAGAGGTACAGCCCCCAGAGGACGAGCCACAGCGCCATCGACGCGGGGACGGCGTAGGGGGCCGGGAGCCAGTAGGGACCGGCCGCGAGCGCAACCGCGGAGAGGGCGACCCCGCTCCAGGCCGCGATACCGATGACGCGGTCGCTCGGATAGTAGTAGAACAGGCTCGGCCGCTCGCGGAACGAGCTCCGCTCGACGTACTGGGAGATCGGGAGGAGCCCGCTCTCGCCGGCCAGCGGCCGGAACTGCGTCGCGGCGACGAGGAAGGCCAGCAGGTAGATGACCGCGAGCGACCGCTGGAAGAGGAAGCGGACGAGCCAGTAGCTCTCGGGAAGCCACTCGACCATGCCCGGTGGTGACTCCGCGACGCTGTTATGGATACCGGTCGGACGGAACGACTGCTGGGATGCGCTCCCCTACGCCTTCAGCTGCTGGTGCGTCGGCTTCATACAGCGGTCCTGCACGACGCGGCGGCCGGCCCGCTCCGCGCGCGCGACGGCGTCGTCGTCGTGGATATTCAGTTGGAGCCAGATCACCTTCACGTCGTCCCGTTCCAGCGCAGCGTCGACGATCTCGCCGACTTCCTCGCTCGGCCGGAACACGTCCACGATGTCGATCTCGCCGGGGACGTCCGCGAGCGAATCGTAGGCTTCCCGGCCGAATATCTCGTCGGCGAAGGGGTTGACCGGGACCACGTCGTACCCCTGGTCGAGGAGGTACTTCGGTATCTCGTGGGCGTCCTTCCCGGGCGTGGCGGAACACCCCACGACAGCGACGCGGTTCAGGTCTAATATCTCGCGGAGTTCGTCGTCGTCGGTGACGGGCATACGCCAGCGTAGGCCGCGGGCGGACAAAACAGATGCGGCGGGACGCTCGGCCTAGTGGAAACTAACTGAAGACCGCTCGGAGAGCGATTACGATTACTTGGAGCCTATATAGGAGCCACATCTGCACAACCTTCTAAGCAGTAGGCGGTTCAACTCGGACTGCGGGACGTTTCGGAGTTCGCGGTGCGACAAACGTGTGACGAGGCCATAGTATGTCAAACGACGAGATAGAGATCGACATCGGCGATTTCGACGAATCGAGCAGCCGCGCCTGGGGGGCGAGCGACGAACCGACGGCGGCGATCACGGACGCGGTCGCGGCGGAGACGGATCGCGCGGCGAACGAACTCCCGCCGCTGAACGAATACGTCGAAGCGGACGCGCTGAACGCGCTACTCACCAGGTCGGGTCGCGGCACCGACGTGCAGGTGTCGTTCACCTACGAGCACGTGCGGGTGACTGTCGATAGCTCCGGCTACCTGTTCGTCCAGGCGCGAGAGTGACGGGCGCGCCGACGCTTCGTCAGGGCTCTCTTCTCGGATGGTCAGCGAGGAACGTCTCTGCGCGTTTACGCCCCAACCGCCGTAGCTCCTCGACGAACCGGGGGCTGCGGTCGACCTTGGTCGCCGAACGAAGCTGCTTCCCCAGCTGGATCCGGCGGACGGCCGTGTGTGTGAACTGGCCTTCGGGGAGGGTCCCGTCCTCGACCCACTCGTTGACGCGTTCGATGAAGCGAAGCTCCTGGTTGAGCGAGAGATTTCCCGACAGCTGATTCCGCCTGTCGGCGATGGCCTCCGCGCTGCGCGGCTCCCCCTCGAAGGTCTGTGGATTTATCTGGACGATCCACAGTTCCTCGGGCTTCCGGGCCGGCGGGACGTGCATCAGGTCGTTTATCGGCGGGTTCTGCGAGAACAGGCCGTCCCAGTGGAGGTGGCCGTGTATCTCGACGGCCTCGAAGAGGTCGGGGACCGCGGCCGACGCCAGCACCGCATCGACCGTGACCTCCTCGTTAGTGAACGTCTCGAAATACCCCTCGTTGACGTTGACCGTCCCGACGACGAGCTCCGGCGCGTCGGCGGTACAGAGGTCGGGAACCGCTCCGAAGTCGATGTGACGCTCCAGTATCCCTCTAATGCGGTCCTTGCCCGTCTCGGGGCCGGGAATCTGATACGGCGTCACGTGCGGGAGCGGGAACCCCGCCCCCTCCAGCCGGCGGATACCCGTTATCCAGTCGTTCGCGGCCCGGTCGGTGGGGTCCGTCGCGGCCAGTTCGTCCCACAGCGACGCGAGCAGCGTCCGCGCCCGTTCCGGGCCGTCGGTGAGAAGGCCGTACCACGCCGCGAGCGCGTTGAACGCGCCGCCGGACGTCCCGCTGATACCGACGAGGTCGAACCGGTCGTCCCAGTCGGCCAGCAGCGCTCGGAGGACGCCGGCGGTGAAGGCCGTGTGGCTCCCGCCGCCCTGACAGGCGATAGCGACTCGCGTCGGCGCGTCATCGGAGCGGTCCGGTGAGCCGCTCTCCGCCTCGTCACTCATACGTGTGCGTGTAGCCCCCGTCGAACAGCAAGTCCGCGCCGTTGAGATGCTTCGCGTGCTTCGAGAACCCGAAGACGAAGAGGTTCGCGACCTCCGCCGGCGTCATCATCTCCTTCGTCCGGGCCTGTCCGAGCATCACGTCCTCGACGACCTCCCGTTCGGAGAGGCCGCGCTCGGCGGCGGTGTCCGCTATCTGGTCGACCATCAGCGGCGTGAGCACGTAGCCGACGCTGATCGAGAACCCACGCAACGTCCCCTCTCCTTCGGCGGCGATGGCACGGCTCAACCCCCTCACGCCGTGTTTAGCGGTGATGTACGCCGGCTTGTCCTTCGTGGCGTAGTGGCCGTGGACCGAAGACATGTTCGCGATGGCACCGACGCCGTCGTCCGTCTCGCGGATGTGGGGCATCGCCGCCTGTGCCGTCTTGAACGGCGCGCGCAACATCACGTCCAATAAGAGGTCGTACTTCTCCATCGGGAACTCCGGGATGCTCGCGATGTGTTGCATCCCCGCGATGTTGGCGACGAAGCGGACGTCTCCCTCCTCGGCGGCGGCGTCGACGACGGCCTCGACGTCCCCGTCGTCGGTGAGGTCCGTTTCGACGCCGTGGAACGTTCCGGGAACGTCGCAATTCGCGGCGACGTCGGCGGTCTCGTCGAGCCCGTCGGCGTCGACGTCGGCCCCGACGACGGTGAGTCCGTTCGCCGCCAGCGCGACGGCCGTCGCGCGGCCGATTCCGGAGGCCGCGCCGGTGACGAGCGCCACGTTTTCCGAGGCGAAATACGGGTCTTCGAGGACGAGAAAGTCCGTCGCGGTCAGTTCGGGGGCGCTGAGGTCGAACTCGGAGTCAGTCACGGGACATCACTCGTCCGGACAGTCGTCCCGAGGGACATTAACTCTCGTCCCCGGGCGGATCACAGAACGTCGTGGTGCTCGTAGAACCGTCTGACGCGCGGCTCGTCGAGGACCTTCGATTCGATCTGGGTGTTTATCATCCCGGGCGAGGAGTTCAGTTCCAGTATCTCGAACCCGTCGTCGGTCAGCAGGACGTCCCAGCCGACGTACGGGAACTGCGGGTACGCTTCGGCCATCTCGGTGATTCCGTCCGCGACCGCCTCCCAGTTCGGAACCGTGCGTCCGGCGAGACGAGCCCCGGTCGTCGGATGTTCGTCGTACCAGTCGACGCCGATCGGCGGCGATTTATCGCCTATCTTGGCGGCGTAGCGCATCTCGCCGGTATCGATATCTATCCCCGCCTGAATTCCGCCTTGACTGAGGTTATCCAGCGGCGCGGACTCCTCCGTGCCGACGCGGAGGTGTGCCCACGCGATGAACGGTTCGTCGGCCTCGTAATCCCACATCGTCACGACGCGGATCGTGTTCGCCGAGCCGGGAAAGAGCTCGTCGAGAAACGCCGACTGTTCTGAGAACTCCGTGACCATGTACATCTCCAGATCGTCGAGAAGCGAATCGAAGCGCTCCTCGGTGTACGTCGACCCGTTGATCGAGTACCCGTTCGAGGTATCGTCGGCTCGGACCACGTACACCCCCAGGCCGCCGGACCCCAGCAGCGGTTTCAGCACGACGGCCTCCTCTTCTTCGAGCAGCGTATCGACGTACGTCCGCGCGTCGTATCGCTCGAAGTGCTCGATGGTCTCGGCGTCGTCGAGGGCCGGCGTCTCTGACTCGCCTTCGTACGCGGGGTGGCGTCGAACCTCGCCCCCTTCTAAAACCCCGAACAGCGTCGGCAAGTGCTCCTCGAACGGGAGCATGAGGAGATGTGCGGTGAGTTTGTTGTCCATCTCGTCTTTCCACGGTTCGTTGATGTCGTAGGACCGGAACTCCTGATAGTCGGAGAGATACTGGTCGTAGTTCTCCTCGGTGACGTCGAACAGGCCGTCGAATCGACTGGTGAACCCGCGACGCCACAGCCACAATCGTCGGCTCATCGGTATCGATACCCCACGCCCGGTCTTCAGCTCGATCTTCGCCATGGCGAGCGTCGCGTTGATGCGGGTAGAGAGAGACTGATACGCGGACTTCACTCCGTGGAACGACCGCTTTATCGCGCGGGTTGCGAGCGAGGTGGACTCGGAGGACATTCTCTCGGAAACTGATAACGGACCGCATTAAGTGTTATCATTATGGTATTTAGTCATGTCGAGAACCTATCGTAGCGACGTTCCTCGGTTTCATCGGTATCACCATTATTTCACTTTCCGAAATGACGGTGCGATACAGTGAACTCCCCGGGAGAACGCGAGTCGAGGGACGTCCCTGTCTCGGGTGAACTCCACCCGCAGATACATGGTAAGTACCTGGTTACCCGGGGTCTAAGACGGTATAGCCGGTAGATAGTAATGGTACGTCCCGCTGTAGACGTAGTCACGACAGATGTCCACCAACACGAGCGAGACCGAAGACAGGTACGCGACGACCGGCCCGAACACCGAACGCTTCGACCGGTACCAACACGTCACCACCGGCGAGGACTCCCTCATCTACGACATCGAGATCGAGGACGCCTGGATACAGTCCCCGGTCTCCGTGAGCCTCGACGAGTGGCAGTAACCGCGGCTCCGCGGGAGAGACACTGCCCGCCACCGACGCGTCGGCCACGGATTCACCGGTCGCTACCGACGTATCGAGCGCTTCTCCTCGCCCGCGCCCCTACGGGCGAGACAAACAATAACTATCCGATCAGCGGCGGCCGCGTCGGACGGATCCGAGCGGCGGTCGCTGGCTCCGTCCGACCGTTCCGCGGCGGCTTGACGCTTCGTAACTCCGGTGGAACGACGGTCCGCGCGACTGGTTCCGGACCTCGATCTCGCTCGTGGCGGTCTGTCTCTCGGCTTTTCGTTCGCGCCGCGTCGTTCGGTCCCCGGTTACGTTCCCATCGTTTCGACCGTCTCACCGCGTTTCGTTCGATGATAACTTCCCGAGAGCGGGTTATGAGGGGTATAATCGAACGGTCGAAACGGTCTCCGTCGCACGCCGGTTCGTCGGCGGGGCCCGCGGGCGGTCGGCGCGTGCGAGCGCCGCCGTCACTGTTCGGGTGCGCGGAGGTGTTCGGCACCCCACTCGGCCATCGCGGCGATGACCGGTTCCAGCGACGCACCGCGGTCGGTCAGCGAGTAGTGGACGCGGAAGGGCTGTTCGCTGATCACCTCTCGCGCGACGAGCCCCTTCTCCTGGAGGTCCTCTAAACTGTCCGAGAGCACCTTCGAGGAGATACCGTCCACGTCGTCTTTCAGCTCGTTGAACCCCGACGGGCCACCGTCGAGCAGCCGGTGGACGATGACCGGGTGCCACTTCTTTCCCACCAGCGTCGCCGTCGTGGTGATCGGACACCACTCTTCGCCGGCGCACCAGACTTCCAGTCGCTCGGACGAATCGCTCATACGTCCCGTACTCGCCGCGGCGACTAATCGTTACCCGTGGTAACTGGCTAACGAGTAGTAACTACTTCCCGCCGGGACCGGTGACAGCAGCGCCCCGATTCGCTCAAAAGTTACGTAGCTAGCGGCCGACAGCACTCCCATGTCAGCGCCATTCGTGGTCGTCGGCGGCGACGCCGCCGGCCTCAGCGCCGCCAGCAAGTTCGCTCGCGAGAACCCGGACGGCGACGTCGTCGTCTTCGAACGCGGGCGGTGGGTCTCCTACGCGCACTGCGGGACGCCGTACTACGTGAAGGGCGAGGTCGACCGACTCACCGACCTCCTCTCGCTGTCGCCGGACGAGGTCGAGGACCGCGGGATCGACCTCCGCCGGGAACACGAGGTAGTCGCCGTCGACACCGACGCGCGGGTCGTCACGGTGGAAGGCGACGGCGGCGAGTCGTTCGAACAGCCCTACGGCGACTTGCTCGTCGGAACCGGCGCGCGCGCCGTCACCGACCCGATTCCGGGCAGTCGGCTGGACATGGTCTTCACGATGCACGGACTGGACTCGGCGGCGGCGGTACGCGCGGCGCTGTCGTCCCCCGGCGAACGAGCCGTCGACACCGACGTCGAGTACGTCGACGCCGAACTCGTCGAGGCGTACGCCGACCGGGAACCGCCGGAACGGGTCGCCGTGGTCGGCGGCGGCTACGTCGGCATCGAGATGGCCGAGGCGTTCCACGCGCACGGGCTGGAGACCCACCTCTTCCAGCGTTCGTCGCACCCACTGCCGCCGTTCGGCGAGGCCGTCGGCGAGCGGGTGGCAGAGCACCTCCGCGAGCGGGGCGTCGAGCTCCACCTCGATACCGCCGTCTCCGAACTCGCCGGCGAGGACGGCGTCGAGGCCGTCGTCCACGAGAACGGGCGCGTCCCCGTCGGCCTCGCGCTCGTCGGCGTCGGCATCGAACCGAACACGGAACTGCTCTCGGAGACGGCGGTCGAACTCGGCGAGTCGGGAGCCGTCGCCGTGGACGGATACGGCCGGACGAGCGTCGAGCACGTCTACGCCGCCGGCGACTGCGCCGAGGACCGCCACGCCGTCACCGGCGAACCGACGTGGGTGCCCTTGGGGCTGACTGCCAACCGCGCCGGGCGTGCCATCGGGCAGACGGTCGCCGGCGATCCGGAACCGGTCGGGGACGTGGCGGGGACTGCCGTCGTCAAGGCGCTCGAACTGGAGTGCGGCCGCGTCGGGTTCGTCGGGGACGAGGCGGCCCGCGACGCCGGGTTCGAACCGGTCTCGACGACGATCACGTCGGGGTCGCGCTCCGGATACTATCCCGGCGGCGACGAGACGACGGTAACGCTGACGGCCGACCGGGGGACGGGGAGAGTCCTCGGCGGCGCACTCGTCGGCCGTGACCGGGCGGCGATTCGCATCGATACGCTGTCGACGGCGCTCGAATCGGACCTCACGGTCGCGGAACTCGAACGGCTGGACCTCGCGTACGCGCCGCCGTTCAGTCCCGTCTGGGACCCCGTCCTCGTCGCGGCGAAGGTCCTCCGCGGCGAACTGGACTGAACGCGAGAACGCGGGCTACCACGCGGCGTCCAGTACCGATTCGATATCCTCGCGCGTCGGTTCCAACCCCGGCGGGGCGTTGGCCATGAACGAGTCCGACAGGACGGCCTCGGCGACCGCCGGGAACTCCTCGGGGGACGGGCCGTCAACGTCGCGGAGGCGCGTCGGGAGGGAAAGCGCCGCGGCGACGTTGGCGACCGCTTCGACGACGGCCGCGGCCGGGTCCTCTGTGTCGGCCGTGCCGAACGCGTCCGCGAGGAGGTCCCGCCTGCCGTCGACGCGGTCGAAGAGGTAGTCGAGCGCGTGCGGGGCGACGACGGCGTGGGCGGCCCCCTGTTGCATTTCGTACGTGCGCGTGAGGCCGTGGCCGAAGGAATGGATCAGCGAGAGCGTCGTCCCCTCGGCCCGGGAGATGCCGTACTGGACGAGCACCAGCCCGCGAGTCAGCGTCTGGTACACCCAGTCCGTCTCCTCGCCGTCACCGAACGCGAGCAGCCCCTCCCGTAGCAGGGAGAGTCCGCGCATCGCCGTCGCGTCGGTGACCGGCGTGGCGTTGCGGGCGTACAGCGTCTCGATACCCTTGTCGAAGCCGTTCATCGCCGACCCGGCAAGGACGCTTCGAGGGGTCGTCGCGACCAGTTCCGGGTCGTAACACACCGCAGCGGGCATCAACTTCGGGTCGGAGATACCGCCGCTCACCGCCGACTCGACGGGACAGGTCCCGGGGTCGGCGGTGACGCCCGCGACCATCGTGAGGTCCGCCCCGGCGAGCGTCGTCGGGACGGCGACGATGGGCGGGAGCTCGGTATCGGGAACCGAGAGAGTCCCGGTTTCGACGAGTTCCGCCCCGACCGCCTCGGGATCGCGCTCGGTCGCTACCAGCACCGCGAGCACCTTCGCCACGTCGAGGCTACTGCCGCCGCCGACGCTGACGATCGCGTCCGCGTCGCTCTCCCGAAACGCCGCCAGCGCGTCGATGGCGGTCCCGAGTCGCTTCGCCGGCGTCGTCCCGGCGAACACGTCGGCGAGCCGGTCGCCGAGTCCTTCCTCGATGGGGTCCATCACCGCCGCCGTCTCGCCGACGGTCGACCCGGTGACGACGAGCGCCCGGCTTCCGTCGTGTGCGGCCACCTCCGAACCGAGGTCGGCGACGCAGTTCGGCCCGTAGCGGAGCGCGGCCGGGTCGTACTCGAAGCGGAAGGGCGCGGCGCGGTCGTCCGCGGCTGCGTCGGTCATTCCGTCGACTCGCTCCCGTCCGGAATCGTCGGCCCGTCGAAATCGGGGAGCTGCCGTTCGATGGTCTTCCGCTCGTCTTCCAGCCACTCCGGGAGCGCGAGCGAGGTACCGAGTTCGTCGACGGACTCGTCGGCGGTGAATCCCGGCTCCATCGTCGAGATCTCGAAGAGGACGCCGTTCGGCTCGCGGGCGTACAGCGCGTGGAAGTACGCCCGGTCGATGACCTCGCTCGGGCGCAACCCCCGTTCGAGGTATTCGTCGCGGAACGCCTCCAGCGCCTCGACGTCGTCGGCTCTGAACGCGACGTGATGAACCGTGCCGACGCCCATTTGCCCGTACTCGTCGTCGGTCTCGACGAGATCGACCACCGACCCGAACCCGCCGGCCGCGCTCCGGTAGCGGTGACGATCGCCCTCGGTCGCCTCGTGCTCGTAGCCGAACATCTCGGTGAGCAGCTCCGCAGTCGGCTCGACCGAGGGAACGGCGAGCGTGACGCTGTAAAACCCCCGTAGCTGGTGTTCCGCGGGCACCGGACTATCGGTCCACGGCACCGCGTCCGTTTCGGCGTCCGCCGCGATCAGTTCGATGCCGATGCCGTCCGGGTCCTCGAACTGCAGGACCGTCTCGTCGAACCGCTCGGTCCGCTCGACCGCGACACCGTCTGCGTCGAGGCGCTCGGTCCAGTACCCGACCGAGTCCTCGGGGATGAGATACGCGGTGTCCCGCGTCTGGCCCGCGCCGAAGCGGCCCTCTCGCCCCTCGCTCGTCCACGGGAAGAACGTGATGTTCGTGCCGGGCGTCCCCTCGCCGTCGCCGAAGTAGAAGTGATACGTGCCGGTGTCGTCGTGGTTGACCGTCTTCTTGACGAACCGGAGCCCCAGCGTCCCGACGTAGAAGTCGGCGTTTCGCTGCGGATCGCCGGCGATGGCCGTGACGTGGTGAAGCCCAGGTATATCGGGTGCCATGCGTTCGGTTACGACGTCGCGGCTTGTGTCCCTTTCCTCACTCCCACGTCACCCGGGGACGTCGGTGTAACTACGTCACCGATGGCAAGTGAACTGTTAACACGAAAGAGCCGGTATCCGCGCTATGCCCTGTCCGTACCTAGAGTACCGCGAACGAGACGGCGAGCAGTCGTTCGATACCGCTCGCGCGTTCTGTGCCGTCGCCGGCGAGTTCGTCCAGCCGATGCGCGCCGACGTCTGCAACGACCGGTACGCGCTCGACCACGAGCACCACTGCGAGATATACCGCGCGCACGCCGAATCGGGCGGTGAGGGCGAGTGAGCTACGAGACGTACCTCGCCGGCGACCCGGTCATCGTCACGGCGGCGCTGACCGGCGGCGTCCACGGCAAGGAGGCCAACCCGAACGTTCCGGAGACGCCGGAGGAGATCGGGCGGGCGGCGGGAGCGGTCGAGGCCGCCGGCGCGTCGGTCGTCCACCTCCACGCGCGCCGGCCGAACGGGGAACGGAGCTTCGAGACCGAACGCTTTCAGGAGATCGACGACGCCGTTCGCCGGCACACTGACGACGTCGTCATCCAGCACTCGACCGGTGGGACCGGCGCGCCCGAGGCCGACCGGCACCTCCCGCTCCGCACCGACCCGCCGCCGGAGATGGCCTCGCTCGACATGGGGCCGCTGAACCGCTACGACCACCTCACGAGCGAGAACACCCGCGGGCTAGTGGACTCGCTTCACGCCGAGATGGTCGACCGCGGTATCAAACCGGAACTGGAGGTGTTCAACGACGGTCACCGAAACGAGGTCTACGGGTTACTCGACCGCCGGAGCCTCGCCGATCCGGTCTACGCGACGCTCATCTTCGGCCCGGGAACGCTCACGCGCCCGCGCCCGGAGAACTTCCTCACCGCTATCGGTGACCTGCCCGACGGTGCGCTGTTCAACACGCTCGGGTTCGGGCGGCACCAACTGCCGTTCGCGGCGATGGGACTCCTGTTCGGCGGGCACGTCCGCGTCGGTCTCGAAGACAACGTCTACTACCGTCGCGGCGAACCGGCAGAGAGCAACGTGCAGCTCGTCGAACGGGTCGTCCGCCTCGCCGAGGAACTCGGCCGCCCGGTCGCGACCACCGACGAGGCTCGCTCGATACTCGGACTAGACGGCTGAGTCCGAGAGTCGGCTCACTATCGACGCGCGGTCGGGGACAGGACTTACGCCCCGACGGCTCCAACTGACCGTATGGGCGAACTGCGCTGCCGGCGCTGTGACGAACCGTTAGCGACCGGTCTCTTAGCGACCGGGCAGCGACACTGCTGTCTCAACGCCACGCCGATCGCCGGTGCCTGTCCCACGCACGGGCCAGTAGCACCACACGATGCCGTCGAAAAATAACGACCGCGCTTCGGTCTCTCGGGGAAACCGAGTGGCTTACGCGACGATACCCGCAGCAGCGATGAAGGACCATCGCGTTCCGCTCTCCGTCTCCCGCTCTTTCGATGCCGCTTTCGTCTCGTCTCGTGGGTGTTTCCAGTTCATGGTAGCTCTCCCTTCGCGGCCGACGCTGAAAAGTATTTGCATGTTGATACTTTGTCGTGGTCGTTCATGCATAACTGGCGTACCGAGAACAGGGGAGAGACGAACGCAACCGGACGATAAATCCTGCATATCGATCGGGTGCCGCGATCACGGAAACGAACCTATTCGACGTCGAACCCTGGGGATTCGTCGAAGATGCCACCGAGATGAGCACGATATGCCTGGAATCTTCGGTCCTCTCCGCTCGGTGTCATCGACGATCGGTAACGACACATGCAAAGTAGCGGAACAGCGCTCCAGAGCGCCCCTCGGGCTTATCTTGGTAACAAGTGGCAAGATAATACTATAACCCCTCGTCTGTTAGCCCGTACTATCCATGAAGAAGCAGGAGCTCATCCACCTTCACAGCCTGCTCGCACAGGTACAGCACAGCTACGAAGCCGACACAGGCTCGGAAGTGGAACACGACGAGTACGCCGAACTCGGCGTGAAGCCGACCTCGATCCACAAGTCGAAGACAGATCACAAAGACGCCGTTTTCGCGCTCGCAGACGGACTCACGTCGGACATGGCCGCCGAGAGCGACGAACCGCTCACGCTCACTGCCGACTGAGCATTCTCACGCAGATCACGCAGACATCCCTTCTACCCGATAGCTCCCGCTATTTCGACCTCGCGTGGTACACGGTATCGGAACTCTCAGTTCACTTATACGGTTCGGAACCGTAGTTCGCCTGTGAGTGAAGATTCAGGGCGACGGAACCTCCGCATGCCCACAGACGACGAACTGTTCGCGGTCGTAACTGAACACCTCGGCGGCAACCACGTTCGCATCCGCTGTGAGGACGGCGAGACCCGCCTCGGGCGCATCCCCGGCCGGATGAAGTTCCGAACGTGGATCGAACAAGACGACATCGTCCTCGCCGAGCCGTGGGACTGGCAAGACGAGAAAGCCAACATCGAGTGGCGATACAAGGGCCAGGACGCGGACCAGCTCCGCGCCGAAGGCCACATCGACTCCCTGACCGCCTGATCGACCTATTCTGCAGTCACGCGTCGTAGTCTCGTAGCGACTGGTTATATCAGCGGTAGCGCACGGTCTTCCGTCTTCAGCAGTCCGCTTTGGGACGTGCCGGCCTAGCCATCTATAGAGCTCTCTAGAGCGCTATTAGCAATCTGTAGGCTCGCTCGCTCTTGATCCAATTCTTATCAAAATTCAGAATAGTGTGAATTTACTACCTCTTTCAGTCAGGTACCGGTGCCGCATTGCGATTCTTCATGTGATGGCTTCACGTTACGTGTGCGGCGTGTGGGGTCTGCACAGGGCGGCTCTGAGACGAGTCATTTATATGTCCCCCTCCCATCGGATGAAATGCGAAGGTCGCCCCGGGTCGCCCGGGGTGACACGGCCCGCCGCGATCGCGCGGCGAGCCACTAACCCATGAGGATTCCACCCCTGCGGTCCGCCGTCAAGATGGAATCTGATGTGAGCCCACGGACCCATACAGTAGTCACCATCGACGTAGGAGTCGATGGGTTACGCTTCCGACGGAGTGCAACCACTTCCGCCGCTGATGTATATCAGCACATTCCGGTTGATCCTGCCGGAGGCCATTGCTATCGGAGTCCGATTTAGCCATGCTAGTCGCACGGGTTCAGACCC